>MIAA01000043.1:24779-83188 GCA_001830425.1 Rhodospirillales bacterium RIFCSPLOWO2_02_FULL_58_16 | reverse complement strand
GCGCGGCGCAGGCCTCGGGAACGATCAACCTGGGGACGGGGACTGACTCCATAACCCTTTTCAACGGGACCAACACGTTGACTGTTTCCAATACCGAGACCATCACCGGCGGCACGGGGAACGACACCATCACGCTGGGCGCGGCGCAGGCCTCTGGGGTCTTTGACTTCGGAGGCGGCGCCGACCGTCTTGTGCTGGCCAACGGGACCAACACGTTGACTGTTTCCAATACCGAGACCATCACCGGCGGCACGGGGAACGACGCCATTACGCTGGGCGCGGCGCAGGTCTCGGGAACGATCAATCTTGGAGCGGGCACCGCCGACGCGCTGACGCTTGCCGACGGGACCAACACGTTGACTGTTTCCAACGCCGAGACCATCACCGGCGGCACGGGGAACGACGCCATTACGCTGGGCGCGACGCAGGTCTCGGGGGTCTTTGACTTCGGAGGCGGCGCCGACCGTCTTGTGCTGGCCAACGGGACCAACACGTTGACTGTTTCCAATACCGAGACCATCACCGGCGGCACGGGGAACGACGCCATTACGCTGGGCGCGGCGCAGGTCTCGGGAACGATCAATCTTGGAGCGGGCACCGCCGACGCGCTGACGCTTGCCGACGGGACCAACACGTTGACTGTTTCCAACACCGAGACCATCACCGGCGGCACGGGGAACGATGCCATCACCGGCAGCGCGATCAATGAAGTCATCAGCGGCAACTCCGGCAATGACACTCTTGACGGCGGCGCCGGCAATGACACTCTCAACGGCGGTGGCGGCGCTGATATCCTGATAGGCGGCAGTGGGGTAGATATTTTCCAATACATGGCGATCACCGACGGGGCGGCGGCGGGAGCGGCTACCGGCTATGACAGGATTACCGACTTTGTTTCCGGCGCCGACAAGTTCAGCTTGCTTGATACCATGGCCGCCGCCGTTAACGATATGGGGGCAACCAATACATCTCTCTCATGGGCTACCAATGCGACGGTTGATTTTAACGCCACTCACGAGGCCTTGTTCCTGACCAATGCGGCCGGGACCACCCTTGCCGATGCCGATCTGACGGTATCCGGCTTCGCTGCTCTGATTGCCAAGATCAATGCCTATATGTCCGTCGGTTCCGCTCCAACCAGCGGCGTCGACGCCCTGATCGCCGCCCAGGGCAGCAACAGTACGGCGGTTTACTACTACGCCGAAAACGGGGCTGCGGTTGACAATATCACGGCTGACGAGTTGATCCTGGTTTCCGTGGTCGAGAACCAACAACTCGTCACCACGGATTTCATTTCCATTGCTTAATCCTGATGTCCGGCTATGCCGAGGACGTCCTGAACGAGGAAATAGCCCGCGACCCCGGCATCCACTTCCTGCCCAAGCCGTTCAGCCTGAAAGACCTGGCCGGCAAGGTAAAGGAAGTGCTGGAGGGGTAGCTCAGTCGCCGCTTTTTTTCGTTTTTAACAGGTCGGACATGCGTTTTTTCAGGTCGCTGACCTTAAAGGCCGCAACCTGATAGGCCCAGGGACCGATCCTGGCGTTCAGGTCGTCCGCCCGCTTTGCCGACTCCGGTTTCCCGTCCGCCGATTTGACCGCCGGCTTGATCCAGTGCTTGCCGCCGAGTTCAAGAAGATCGATCGCCACCGTCAGGCCGTCAAAGGTGGTCAGTTCGGCTTTGACCGTAAATTCCTCGGCGAAGGTCATCGCATCCGCCTTGTTAACGTCATCCAGTTCCAGCTTGTCGAGAGCTGCCGCCATGGCGTCGGCCGCATACTCGCTTTTCAGCTTGGCGTCGGGCGGCAGATTTTCGACGGCGTAATGCGCGTCTTCGGGGGAGGATTTTGATACCGTCAGAATCGAGGCGTCCGGGTGGCGGATGACGACTTTGGCAATGTTCTTCGGCGGAATATCGATGATCGCCTTTTCCACCCAGTCCCTCGCCCTTACGCTCACATTCAGTTCACTGCCGGCCAGCCACGTCTGATCATCATCGGGCTTGCGGATATATGTGCCGCTCAACCCTTTAAGGGCGCCGGCGTTATTTCCGACAATCAGCGCCGCCATTACCTTGCCGCCCTTGTCCTTGATGGTGATGCCCGTGGAATTTGCGTTCTCATTAGCCGGGTCCAGCAAATTTAACTGAGCATGACGTTCCTTGTTGCCGGTCTTCGCCTCCGCCTGTTCGAGGCGCGCCAGATCAAGAAGGAATTTGCGAACCGCAACGCCCTGCACCGGAAAGCCGCCCTTTTCGACGACCCCCCATCGATCCGGATAACGTTCGATGGTCATCGCGCCGTTCGGATGCTTGATGGCGATTGTGTTGACGTCATTAATAGTATTCAAAAGCCGGGGAAACGCCTTCTGCCCGGTTCCCTCGACAGCCTGACGGCTGTCCCTGGCGCCGGTTGACAACGCCGCCGCGATTACCGCGATGACGGTGACGGCGGTCAAGGCGGTCAAGGCGCCTGACTTCATGATCCGCTTCCCGTCGTCATCGCCTTGACCGAACGCCGCGAACGCTTCAAAACCATCAGCACAACGAATACCCCGCCCAGCAACAGCGGTATCGCCGCGATGTTCAGGAACTTGAGCCACGCATCAAGATTGTCGATATCTTTGCGGAGCGCAAGCTGCACATTCCTGAGTTCCTTGCGGGTGGACACCAACTCGGCGCGCAGGGTAGCCAGGGACTCCTTGTCATCAGCGGAAAGAATGGCGTTGCCGCTCTCGTCGCTTTTCCCCTGAAGCTGGGCAAGCTTCGACTGCACGTCATTAAGCTTGCCCATCAGCACTTCCTCCTTGGCGCGGAAGTTTTGCTCGGCATCGCGGCGGATTTCATCGACCATGTGGAAAGGACGCGCTATGCGAATGCGCCCGCGCAAGCCGATCAGGGCGTCGCTGCCGCTCAGGTTGTCCAGCGCGTTGATGACGAAGTCGGCATTATTGGCGAACGGTATGTATACCTTCTGACCGAGAAATTCGCTTTCCTGGACCCAGAATCTTTCGTGGAGCATATCGGCGTCGGCGACGACGATGATGTTAACGGGCGCGACGGACTCGTTTAAGTGCTTGCCGCCGCCGTCGGCCTTAGTCGTCTGATCGCCGTTCCCGCCTGATTTTGGTTTCGGCGGCCCGTCAGGGAAAGCGCTCCTGGTCGCGCCCTTTATTCGGGCGGCGAGAGTCAAAGGCTTCCCTTCGGAGCGGAAGTTGCGGAACAAGGAAACCACGTCGGGAGAAACACGCACGGCCTCGGCGTTGATCTTCATTGAATTCACGCCGGTGGTAATGATCGGGGTAAACTCCGTCGTCGCCCCTTCCGCTTTCTCCAGGATGCCGGATGACGCCATATTAATGGATTTTATGTCACCGGTGGCTACGTCGTTTTCGGCAAAATTGGCGGAGGTAAGGCCCAGCCACGCCACATAGTCGGCAACAACTATCTTTCCGCCGGCGCCGCCGGCGTTGACCCGTCTGGCCGCATCCAGGTCTCCGGCTATCTTGTCTTTATTCATGACGACGCCCCAGGCCTTGATGAGGCGATCCAGATCGGACGGACCGGCGTTGACCGCCGCTTGAGCGCTGCTCAGGAAGTCAATCTCGGCGTTGGGATCAAGGAAAACCAGCGCCTTGCCGCCGCCGAGCACGAACTGGTCGATGGCGTAAAGCGTCTTTTCGGCCAATCCCCTGGGATGAACGACCATCAGGGCGCTGAGATTGCCCGGAATCGCCTCGGCGTCGGGGTCAATCGGGATTACATAAAAGAATTCCCTGATCTGGTTGGCGATGATCCACGCCCCCGAGCGTTGCCGGCCTTCTTCGTCCCTGGCGCCTTCAATCGGCAGCGAGCTGATAAGCCCGACTGATTTTTTATCCGGGCTGGCCAGGGAATAAATGATTTTGGTCAGGTCGTATTCAATGAACTGTTCGCGTTCTCTGTTGAAAAAAGCGATAACTTCCTTGCCGTCGGTGCTGTTGACGGCGGCCAAGCCGAAATAGCCGAGATCGCCGACGCTGTTCACCGGCATTCCCTTGAGGCCGAAGGCGACGGCTTGATCCTCGGCGTCGCTGAACGGCTCAGGGTTGGCCAACTCCAATTGCAGCTTGCCGCCGGAGATGCTCCGATATTGCTCCAGCAATTCGCGTATGCGCGAATGATAGGCGGCGTGGGCCGGACTACGCTCGCCCAGCACCTTGGAAAAATAGAGCCGCACCAAAATCGGCTCGTTCAGTTTGCCGAGGACATTCCGCGTGCCGTCCGAGATCGTGTAAAGCTTGTCCTCGGTGAGGTCCATGCGCAGGGAATTAAGGGTGATGTTGGCGAAAATATTCACCGCCAGAAACAGGACGGCGGCCATGCCCAGCCCGGCCATGGTGGTTTTTGAGCGATCCATCTTTCCCGGGAAATTCATGCGACCTTCCTGAGATCGACGACGACGACGTTGGCGAACAGCCAGAAGGCGATCATCGATCCGTAATAAATGACATCCCTGATGTCGATCACGCCGCCGGTTACCGACATAAAATGGGTGAGGAAACTGAGAGAGGCGATAACCTCGATAAACACCTCCGGCGTCCAGCCGCGAAAGAAGTTCAACACCAGTTCGATGCCGCTCATGGTGAACAAAAAGCACACCGTCGCGGCGACAATAAAGGCGATAACCTGATTTCTGGTCAACGCCGAGACGCAACTGCCGATAGCGAGAAAAGCGCCGGCCATGAAAAAGCTGCCGAGATAGCTTGCTACGATAACGCCGTTATCGGGATCGCCCAGCACGTTGACGGTGATCCATATGGGAGCGGTCAGCCCGAGCGCGATGCCGATGAATGCCCAGGCCGCCAGGAACTTGCCCGCGACCGCTTCGGTGGTGGTGATCGGCAAGGTCATGAGCAGCTCGATGGTTCCCGACTTGCGCTCCTCTGCCCACAGCCGCATGGCGACCGCCGGAACCAGAAGGAGATAAAGCCACGGGTGATAGGTGAAGAAAGATAACAAATCAGCCTGCCCGCGTTCAAAGAACCCGCCGATAAAGAAAGCGAACGCTCCGGTAAGAGCCAGAAAGATAACGATAAACACATAGGCCAGCGGAGTGGCGAAATAACCGGCGAACTCGCGCCTGGTGATAATAAGAACGTTACGCATCCCTGTCGCCTCCATCCCTTGCGCCTGCGGTAATCTCACGGAACACTTCGTCCAGCGATCCCCTTTCGATGGACATTTCCTGAAGCTCCAGCCCCTTGTCCCTGACCATGGCGCCTATTTCTACGGCGATGTTGCCGCCGTCCCTGGCGAAGATGCGCAGTCCGGCGGCGCCGTCAATATCATCCAGCGTTTCAACGCGCCCGGCGGCGGGCAGCTTGCCGATCTCGGCGCAAACTTTTTTGGCCTTGTCGGCGGCGACCCTGATGACGACGGCGTTATGGTTAGGCGCCTTGGCCAGCAACTCCTCGGGCGTGCCGTCGGCAAGCAGGCGGCCTTTGGCGATGATTACGGCGCGGGTGCATACGGCCTCGACTTCTTCCAGAATGTGCGTGGAGATGATGATTGCCTTGTCGGCGGCCATATTGCGGATCAAGGCGCGGACATGGTGCTTCTGATTGGGGTCCAGGCCGTCGGTCGGTTCGTCCATGATCAGCACTTCCGGGTCATGGAGAATCGCCTGGGCGAGGCCGACCCGGCGCTTGAAGCCCTTTGAAAGAGTGTCGATCTGCTGGTTAAGGACGTCTTGCAGCTCCACCTTGTCGACGGCCTCGGCGATGCGCCTGCGGCTTTCGGCGCCGCTGAAGCCACGGATTTCCGAGATGAAGGACAAGAATGCCGCCGGCGTCATGTCGCCGTAGGTGGGCGCGCCCTCGGGCAGATAGCCGATGCGCCGCTTTACCTCAAGCGGGTTCTCGATGACGTCAAAGCCGGCGACGACGGCGGTTCCCGATGTCGGCGGCAGGAAGCCTGTGATCATCTTCATGGTGGTGGACTTGCCGGCGCCGTTGGGGCCGAGAAAACCTAAAACCTCTCCCCGCGCTACCGACATGGAAACGTCATCGACGGCGAGAAGCGTCCCGAAGCGCTTGGTCAGGGACTTAAGGGCGATCATCTCCGCCATATATCACGGCTCCTAAAATCTTTTAACATCAGGCTCTCTAATAGTTATCAGGCCCCGGCATTGCGGCAAAAAAATGACATGCTGATTCGATTTACGGGGTGGGATATATTTTTGAGGGGGCGGGTTGTCAAGACACGGTCGCTTAAAAATACGCGGAGGTCAATAATAACCATGGGACACGATGATGAATAAAATTTTAGCGATTATGCTGGCAGGGGCGGCGTGTCTCGCCGGCTTGCCGGCCGGAGCCGCCGAAGTCGGGCGGTTTCAGGCGGTCGTCGCCGACAGCGTGGTCCTGATTGATACGCTTACCGGGCGTTCATGGATGCTGTCGAAAGAGGGCGGTTGGCACGTTATTCCCTTCGTTCATGACGCCGGGCAGGAGCCGGCCGTCGGCTCAAACACTCCGGAAGGCCCGGCGACGCCGATGGAGCGCTGGCGTAAGGATGCCGGCGCACGGCGTCTCGACCAAATGAAGCCCTCGATGGATCAAAACAAACCGCCCGCCGATAAAGACACGGTAAGAAAGGTTCTCGAAGGGCTTGGGAAAACCACGCCTTAACGCATTTCACGCGAAGACGCGAAGACAAAAGGAGGGGTAAGCCGCCATGCAGATTGAGAAAACAGATGGCGTCCGGCGGATCGTCAATGGTCATGATGACTTTGCGTCTTCGCGCCTTCGCGTGAACAAACAAGAATCATGGAATCCAATCAGGGGAACTACTTCGACTTTTTGATGTCGCGCAGGGCGACCGTGCGATTGAAGATGATGTTGTCCCCGGTGGAATCCTTGTCCGGGCAGAAATAGCCTTGGCGTTCAAACTGCACCGTTTCGCCATGAGGAGCATCAGCCAGGGCCGGCTCCAGTTTGCAGCCTTTGAGCACGGTCAGCGAGTTCGGGTTGATGTCGTCGAGGAAATCGCCGTTCCTGCCCGGATCAGGTTCGGTGAACAGATAGTCATAAAGACACACCTTGGCGGTCGCGGCATGGGCGGCGGACACCCAGTGGATGGTGGCCTTTACCTTGCGTCCGTCAGGAGCGTTGCCGCCCCTGGTATTCGGATCATAGACGCAGCGCAGTTCGACCACCTCCCCCGCCCCGTCCTTAACGGCCTCAACGCAGGTGAGGAAGTAGGCATAGCGCAAGCGCACCTCGCGGCCGGGAGCGAGACGGAAAAACTCCTTTGTCGGAGTCTCCATAAAATCGTCACGCTCGATATAAAGTTCGCGGGCAAAAGGCAACAAACGGCATCCGGCGGCTTCGTCTTCCGGGTTATTGACGGCAGGCAGGTCCTCAACGCGGCCTTCCGGGAAATTGGCAATGACCACCTTGAGAGGCCTGAGCACCGCCATGAAGCGCGGGGCCGTCTTGTTCAGCAGTTCGCGGACGCAATGCTCCAGCAGGGCCGCTTCGACCGTGCTGTTGGCCTTGGCGACGCCGATGCGGCCGGCGAAGTCGCGGATGGCGGCGGCGGGGAAGCCGCGCCGTCTGAGGCCGGAGATGGTCGGCAGACGGGGATCGTCCCAGCCTCCGACATGCCCGTCGGCGACCAGTTGAAGCAGCTTGCGCTTTGACAACACGGTATAGGTGATGTTGAGGCGCGCAAATTCGTACTGCCGGGGACGCGACGGCGTCGGCAAATTGTCGATAAACCAGTCGTAAAGAGGCCGATGGTCCTCGAACTCCATGGTGCAGATGGAATGAGTGACGCCTTCGATGGCGTCCGACTGGCCATGGGTGAAATCATAGGTGGGGTAGATGCGCCATTTGTCGCCGGTGCGAGGATGATCGGCATGGAGAATGCGGTAGATCACCGGGTCGCGCATATTGATGTTGCCCGAACTCATGTCGATTTTAGCGCGCAGCACCCGCTCGCCGTCCTTGAACTCGCCGGCGCGCATACGCCTGAACAGGTCCAGGTTTTCCTCTGCGGAGCGGTTGCGATGCGGGCTATCCTTTCCGGGCGCGGTCAGGGTGCCTCGATATCGGCGCATCTCATCGGGCGATAGATCGTCAACATAAGCCTTGCCCTTGCCGATCAGAAGAACGGCCCACTCATACAGCGTCTCGAAATAGTCGGAGGAAAAGTAAAGGTGCTCGCCCCAATCAAAGCCGAGCCAGCGCACATCCTCCTGAATGGATTCGATGTATTCCATCTCCTCCCTGAGCGGGTTGGTGTCGTCAAAGCGCAGGTGGCAGCGTCCGCCGAACTCCTCGGCGACGGAGAAATTAAGACAGATCGACTTGGCGTGGCCGATATGCAGATAACCGTTAGGCTCCGGCGGAAAGCGGGTGACCACAAAAGCCGTGCGCCCCGCCTCAATATCGCCGCGTATGATGTCGCGGATAAAGTCTCTGGCCGCTTCGCTCATCCCAAAGCCTGTATGTCATTGAAAAAATGGCTGGGGTGGTAGGAATCGAACCCACAACTTTCCGGATCAGAACCGGACGTTCTACCAATTGAACTACACCCCAGACTATTTTCTAACACAGCATTTTCGTCTTGGGTAGACGGTACGCGACAGGGCAATCAACTGAATGTCAAGAGTCGTTCACAACGGCCCGTCTTGTTCGTCATGCGCGGGCTTGACCCGCGCATCCACGTCTTTTCGTTCGTCGCCAAGGCAAAGAAGGCGTGGATGGCCGGGTCTTCGCCCGGCCATGACGGTAAAATAAGATCAAGTTCTTTCAGTAAATTGCCCTGCGGTATGCGGGGTGTTTATCGTCCCTAGAGAAGCTTGTTCAGCATATCCTTGGTGACCATGGTGACGCCGCCCTCGGTGATGTGAAAGCGCGAAGCGTCGAGTTTCTTGTCTACGCCGATTTTCATCCCTATCGGGATTTTACAGTCGCTGTCGATAAGGGCCTTTTTGATGATCGCGTTGCGACCGATATCGGCGCCGGGCAGGACAACCGTGTCCTCGACCAGACAATAGGAATTAACCCGGACATTGTTGAAGAGGACCGAGCGCCTGACCGTTCCGCCGGAAATGATGCACCCCGCCGACACCAGCGAGTCAACGGCCATGCCCCGGCGTTCTTCGTCGTCAAAGATGAATTTGGCCGAAGGCCGCTGTTCCTGGTAGGTCCAGATCGGCCAATCCGTGCCGTAAAGGTCCAGCGCCGGAGTTATGGTCGCCAAATCCATGTTGGCTTTCCAATAGGCGTCAATGGCGCCGACATCGCGCCAATAAGGCTCTTCACCGGCTTTGTTCATGACGCAACTGTCGGCGAAGCGGTGAGCATACAGCTTGCAGTCCGACACCAGATAGGGCAGCAAATCCTTGCCGAAGTCATGGGAAGACCCTTCAGCCTTGGCGTCGCGGTGCAAGTGGCTGAACAGAAAGCCGGCGTTGAAGATATATATGCCCATAGAGGCAAAGGCCCGATCCGGCCGGCCGGGAATACAGGGAGGATTGTCCGGCTTTTCCAGAAAATTAACGATGTTATCGTGATCGCCGACGCCGACTACGCCGAACCCCTTGGCGTCCTCGATGGGGACATCGACGCAGGCCACCGTCACCTCGGCGCCGCGCTTGATATGCTGGGCCAGCATCTTGGCGTAGTTCTGCTTGTAGACGTGGTCGCCGGCCAGCACCAGGATATACTCGGCGCCGTAGGACTTTATGGTTTCAATATTCTGGTAGACGGCGTCCGCCGTGCCTCTGTACCAGCTTTCGTCTTCGGTTTGTTGCTGGGCCGGCCATACCTCGATGAATTCCCGAAGCTCGGCCTTCAGGAAGCCCCAGCCGCGCTGGACATGCTGAATCAGAACATGCGCCTTGTACTGGGTAAGCACGGCTATCCGGCGAACGCCGGAATTGATGCAGTTGGACAGGGGGAAGTCGATGATCCGGTACTTGCCGGCAAACGGCAGCGCCGGCTTGGCGACGATGTCGGTAAGGCTCAACAGCCTGCTCCCCCTGCCGCCGGCCAGCACCAAGGCCAGGGTGCTCTTCAGTGCGGCGTTAACGTCGATTTCTTTTCTGTGAGGCATAGGCGGTTATCTCACATTTTTACGCAACAAGCCACACATATAGATTGCGCATATGGACTCTACAGGAAACCTGTTCCAATGGCGGCATGATTTGGATACTGTCGCCGTGCATTCAAATATTATCCGGGAAATGTAGGTTCGGAAATGACGGCTCAATGTTTCTCTCCCGTGAAAGCCTGCCGTATTTGCCGCAGCGGCGGACTGGTCGAGCTTTTCTCCCTCGGCAACCAGTCATTGTCCGGGCGGTTTCCCGGACCTGATGAACCCGACCCGCCTTCGGCTCCGCTGACAATTGTGAAGTGCGGAGAATGTGGACTTGTCCAGCTCAGGGACACGGTCGATTTCAGCCAGCTTTACACCTCCGGATACGGATACCGTTCCGGTACAAACATGAGCATGCGCAACCATTTAGCCGGAATTGCAAATTGGATTAAGCAACGTTGCGACCTGCAAAGCGGGGACATTGTCGTTGATATCGGAAGCAATGACGAAACACTCTTGAAGAATTTTGATAACGCCGGCTTACGGCGTTTCGGCATAGACCCCCTTATAGGAAAGTTTTCTGATTTATATTCATCGGATGTAAAAACTTATGAGGGGTTTTTCTCAAGATCAGCCTTCGAAAAATTGGCCCCATCGGGTAAAGCCAAGGTCATAACGTCCATATCAATGTTTTATGACCTTGAAAACCCGAAAGAATTTGTAACCGATATCTCTGATATATTGGATAAAAACGGGATATGGGTGCTTGAGCAAAGCTATCTTCCCGCCATGATGGAGAATAATTCTTTTGATACGATTTGCCATGAACACCTGGAATATTACTGCTTAAAGCAGATTGAATATTTAATGGAAAGGTGCGGGCTTCGGGTTTTTGACGCCGAACGAAACGATTGCAACGGCGGCAGCCTGAGAATCGCCGCATGTCACAAGAACGGCCCTTATTCCGACAATCTTGCCTCCCTCAATTCCCTGCGTGAATTTGAAGACGATCTCGGTCTTGATGACATAAAACTGTTTGATGATTTCTTCACGCGCATCTCGTTGATTCGAAATCGCCTTGTCGAACTTGTGAAAAGAGAAACCGCCGCCGGAAAAAAAATCTATCTTTACGGCGCCTCAACGAAAGGGAACATACTTCTTCAATACTGCGGCATAGACCATAACATGATCATTGCCGCTGCGGAAAGGAACCCGGAAAAATGGGGATGCCGAACTCCGGGAACCGCCATACCGATCATATCCGAAGAGGAGGCCAGACGCGCAAATCCTGACTATTTCCTTGTTCTGCCGTGGCATTTTCGTAGGGAATTCATCCACCGCGAATCTGAATTTCTTAAACAGGGCGGAAAGCTGATTTTTCCCCTGCCTGAGGTTGAAATCGTCGATAAGACCATCTTCTCCGCCGATGACGCATAAGAATGACACAGCCCTGATCGTCGGATGCAAAGGTCAGGACGGAACTTTGCTGAGTCGGCAATTATCGGAAATCAATGTCAAGGCGTACGGCATCAGCCGCTCCGGCCTCCATGGTCCCGACGGTAAATTGTGCGGCAAGGTTTCAATCGGCAACGCAACGGCGGTTAAAGAGACAATTTTAACAATACGCCCGGAGAAAATTTTCTATCTGGCGGCGTATCATCATTCCTCGCAAGAAGCTGCGGCATCCGACCCGATGATCATGCGGCGGAGTTTTTCCGTTCATGTCTTCGGCTTGCTGAACATCCTTCAGGCCATGCTTGTTCATGCCCCATCCGCACGATTGTTCTATGCCGCCTCCAGCCATATATTCGGCATTCCGCGAGAGACACCTCAAGACGAGACCACGCCCATGGAGCCGATCTCGCCCTACGGAATATCAAAGGCCGCCGGAGTAAATATCTGTCGAATGTACCGTCAACATAACAATCTTTATTGCAGCGTCGGGATTCTATACAATCACGAATCGCCGCACCGCTCCGCTCGTTTTGTTACCGTCAAGATTGTACGATCCGCTGTCGCCATTGAACGAGGCGCAAGGGACAGGCTTGTTCTTGGTAATTTGGACAGCAAGGTTAATTGGGGCTATGCGCCTGAATACACCGATGCAATGATGCGAATTCTTGAGCTGGACCATGCAGATGATTTTATAATCTCCAGCGGGCGGGTAAACACCATCAGGGACTTTGTCGAGGCCGTTTTCGATTATATCGGCCTGAACTGGCGCGATCATGTCATTCAAGATTCATCTCTGCTGGAAAAGGCGGAAATGGAAAGCTTTTTCGTCGGTGACAGCGCCCGGTTGCGGGAGGCGACGGCATGGCGACCGCATGCCGGCATCGGCCAGATAGCAAAGATCATGGTTGACGCCGAAAGGCAAAGGGTCTGAGCGGTATGTATGAATAATAATATGGGCCTGCTTATCATGATTCCGACCTATAACGAGGTCGAGAATGTGCCGTTGATCGTTTCCAAAATTAGAAGCACCGGCCTTGAAACGGAAATCCTGTTTGTTGATGACAATTCTCCTGACGGCACGGGAAAAATTCTGGATCAGTTCGTCAGGGATGATAACCGCATCCACGTTCTGCATCGGGCAGGCAAACTCGGCATCGGGTCCGCTCACATAGAAGGAATTAAATGGGCTTGTGAGCACGGCTTTAGAACTCTGGTCACCATGGACGCCGATCATACCCACGACCCGGAGGATATCCCCGATTTTCTGCGCCTCTCCCGACAAGACACCGTTGTTGTGGGATCAAGATTTATCAATCCCGACAGTCTGGACGGGTGGGTGTTAATGAGAAAATTATTGACTCATTTCGGCCATTTAATGACCAGGAATATTCTTGGCCTTCCCTATGATGCGACGGGAGCTTTTCGCGCATACCCTCTGAACCGGACTATCCTCGGCATTATTGAAATGGTGGAAAACCGGGGCTATGCGTTTTTCTACGAGAGCCTTTCACGGCTTCACGCCAACGGCATTCCCATCGCTGAAGTTCCTATCAAGCTTCCGCCCCGGACCTACGGGCATTCAAAAATGCGCTTCGCCGATATTGCGAACAGCGGTCTTTCCCTGATTTCCCTGGGTATGCGCCTGAAGTTTTCGCTACGGAAAATGATTTATGCGACCCCCTGCCCGAATTCGCCCGAGGCTGAAAAGGACGCGGCAAGAGATCATTGGGACGCCTATTGGAGCCGAGAAAATTACGAAGGAAAACGGTTGTATGATTTAATCGCCGGCCTGTATCGCCGCTTCCTCTTCCGCCCGGCGCTTAACCATTTCCTTAAAAGATATTTTGTCGACGGCTCCCGGCTTCTGCACGCCGGATGCGGAAGCGGCGAGGTTGACGTTGACGCGGCGAAGATATTTCATGTGGACGCGCTTGATTTCTCTCCGGTAGCGCTGAACGAATATGCCCGCCGGCATCCGATACGCCGGAACCTCATCCTGGGGAATATTTTTGAGATACCTTCCGAAAAGGCGGCTTATGACGGCATATTTAATCTTGGAGTGATGGAGCATTTCACCGAAAAGGAAATTCCATCAATACTTGATGAATTCAATCGTGTTATTAAACCCGGCGGACGTCTGGTTCTTTTCTGGCCCCCATCATGGGGGCTTACGGTAAATGCATTCAAGATGATACACTTTGTGCTGAGCCGGTTATTCGGAAATGATCGGCAATTGCATCCATCCGAGCACACCTACATAACATCGCGAAACCAGACCGAACAATGGCTTGCCGGATCGGGTTTTGAGTTAGTGGAGTTCTATTTCGGAGTTCGAGACTTTTTCTCTCATCAGGTCATCGTGGCCGAAAAGAGAAAAGAACAGATATGACCCTAAATAAACCCGTGGTCTCGAAAAGTAACATTAGCTGTAACCTGTGCGGCGGCGATGATCATGAATTATTGCACCATGATGAAATCGGCGACCGCCCGCCCACGGTAGATTATGATTTCAGCCCTGAAACCAGACTGACATACGCAATTGTAAAATGCCGGGGATGCGGTCTGGTCTTTACCAATCCCATGCCCGATCTGAGTTCCGCATACAAAGACACCGTTGATGAGACGTATCTGTCATCGGAAAGCCAGCGCCGCCTGACTTCCCGCAGAGTGTTGAAGCATATTCGAGAGATTGTCCCCGGCGGGCGTCTCCTGGATGTAGGGTGTTCGACAGGGATATTCCTTGATGAAGCAAAGGAATTCTATGAGGTGGAGGGCATAGAGCTTTCAAAATGGGCGGCGCTTATCGCCTCGCAACGCCATGCGATTCACCATGAACCGCTGAGCGACACCGGCTTCAATCAACATTTCGACGTCCTGACTATGCTCGGCGTCATTGAGCATCTGGACAATCCTCAAAAGGAAATTGATTGCGCCGCAAAGGCCCTTAAGCCCGGCGGAATCATCGTTGTCTATACCGGCGATATAGACGCATGGTTGCCGCGATTGCTTGGAAAACGCTGGTGGTGGTTTCAGGGGATGCACCTGCATTACTTCTCCCGGCGAACCTTGGGCGCTATGATGGAAAAAGCCGGATTCGAGGTTATCGACCACAGGACGCATGTGGTTCATTTCCAGCTTTTTTCTCTGGCGGTAAGCCTCAAGCGTTATTGGATCGGCAACCTTATATATCCGTTTCTTACCATGGCGCCGTTTCGTAATCTCATGTTGCCGTTAAAGCTGAACGGCGAGATGCTGTTGATCGCTCGTCGCCGATCATAGGGTCATCATGAGCATTGTTGAAAAATTATCTGAGGCCGGCGGCAAGAGACGGCATTTTTTGTCATTTATTATGCCGTTTCTGTCGGTACTCGCCGTTGAATATTTCATTACCGGACGCGGATATCTCATCGGAAAATTCGATGCCTTGGCATTTATGTTCTGCGCCGGAACCAAGGGAACGGCAATAACCACATACCACCATCCCGGATATCTGACGCAGGAGATCGGTTCGTTCCTGGTATTTCTTTCCGGCGCCGACGGAAGCGGAGAGGCCGTTGATCGTTTTTTTGTCCTCGGCATTTTATTTATTATCCTGATGGTGTTTTTGTGCGGATGGATAAGCGCCGCACTGGCCGAACGCGGGCGAATTCCATGGTTCGTGACGCTGTGCTTGAGCGTTATCATGGCGACAATGCCGGCCATGGCGGCGTTCTCGACTATTTTTAACAACTACATTATATATGGTTTATTATTAGTACCGCTCTCTATAGGTTTGTATGCTGTACTTGCAAAGAAAGAAAATGATCTTCTTGTAACTTTATCGACGTTTTTTCTTTTTGGCCTGGCAACGTCGTTATTATATATCTCCATTGTTTTTGCCATTCCTGTCGCGCTTGTTCTTGCCGCCGACTTTATTTTTACGCGACGAGATATTTTATCAAAGAGATTCGCCGGCGAATGCCCCCCGCCGACGGAACGGGCTTTGCTGATAGTTGCCGTTATCGCCGTTTTCCTTTTAACCTTTGAGTTTTCGATTACGGCATATGGATACTTTCAAAGCCTGGAGCCGGATTATCTGTTTGCAAATATGATCGCCTTCAAAGGGCTGATCTGGAAGTCCTGGGTCATCATACTTATTCCCGGAGCATTCACCGCCTGGGGAATGTTTTGGTCGGCTAAAATTTCAGAACCGTCGCGCCTGTTCGTAACCAGGGCGTTCGGGCCGTCCCTGCTGGGCTTCCTCGTCGGCGCGAATGTCTACAGCCATTCGTGGATTTCTACCGGCCTGATCGCGTACAAAAACCAGGGTGGACTAAAAAACGCCGGCTGGGAGACGTATTTGCAGGCGCTGCCCGTGAATGGGCTGACCCTGCAATTGGGTCTTTGCCTGATCGTTGCGCTGACGGTCGGCGTCCACGGGCTGATTCGCCGCAATGACAGGGCTTTTATATTTGCCGCTTTAGCCGTCATGGGAATTTCCATCAACATAATCATCGGCGCCCCGAAAGTCGCCGGTGAGGCTTTTTCTTCGATAAATACCTTTGGACTTAAAGAGCGGCTTTTCATCTCATCCATGGTCTGTCTGATGACCTTTCTTGTTTGGATGTCCAAAACCACCCGGCGTTGGTTGAATTTCACGCTCCTCATCGCAATAAGCGGGATCGGGATAGTTTCGTATTTTCTGGAGTACATCCAAGGCAATAAGGAATTTATCCGGGAGGCAACCGCCGTAAACCGCGAGGTGGAGGAAACCATCGCCACATATCTGGGGAACAATCCGGACGGGGCGGTCTTTTGCATCCGTGACGAGATTGCCGAGACTTGTTACCGGTCATATGCCTACAACCGCTGTTACCTGGGCGCCTCCGCCCAAGGCAGGAAAGAGGCCGACTGGTGGACCCATGGCGGAAAGGTCCGGTTTGCGGCGACGGTGGATGAGGCTTTCGAGGCTGTTCGGACGGGCGGCTACAAACAACAATGGCCGGACCATGGCCTTTTTATCGGCGCCGAACAGAAGCTTCATGAATATGCGCGCAAGAAAATCGTATCGAGAAACGGCATCGAAGCGTCTTTGGTCGCCTTGCCGAAGTAAAAAAGCGGTCAACTGACTGGGCGTAATCCGGCAACTATGATAGTTACCCTCCATGAGAATTTTATTCGCCGTTGCCGAAGCCTATCCGCTGGTCAAGACCGGCGGCTTGGCCGATGTCGCTTCCGGGTTGCCGGCGGCATTGGCCGCCCTCGGCAATGACGTGCGAATTATCCTGCCCGCCTACCCGGAAGCCCTGGCCAAGGCGGATGCGAAAGGCGCAAGCGCGCCGCTTGGAGACCCGCTGGGCGCCGGAGAGACCGGGTTGCTGCCCTGCCGCATGCCCGATAGCGGTGTGCCGGCGTTGCTGGTTGATTGTCCGGCCCTGTTTGACCGTCCGGGAAGCCTTTACCAGGATGCGAAAGGCCATGTCTGGCCCGACAACCATCTGCGCTTTGCCCTGCTGTCCAAGGCGGCGGCCATGGTCGCAAGCGGCGGCGCCGTAGACGGTTGGCGACCGGATGTGCTGCACGCCAATGATTGGCATACAGGCCTGATTCCGCTTTATCTGAAGCGGTGGGACGGGGCGCGCACCCCGTCCGTCTTTACTATCCACAATCTTCACTACCAGGGCCTTTTTGAGCGTGCGGTGCTGCAAAGCATCGGTCTGAGCAGCGACCTGTTTTCCATCGACGGCGTCGAGTATCACGGCAAGGTCTCGTTCATGAAGGCGGGGCTACAGTTTTCGGATCGCATCACCACGGTAAGCCCCGCTTATGCCCGCGAAATTCAAGGCGAAGAGATGGGAGAAGGCCTGCAAGGGCTGATTCGGGCCAAGTCTCATCTGCTGCGCGGCATTCTCAACGGCGTTGATTACGGATTATGGGATTCATCCGACGACAAGGCGCTTGCCGGCGGCTACTCGGCCGCCCGGCTTGGCGGCAAAGCCGAATGCAAGCGCGCGCTGCAACGCGAGATGGGACTGAACGAAGCGGGCGATACGCCGCTTCTCGGCGTCGTCGGACGCTTTACCAGACAAAAGGGCATGGACCTGCTGCTGAAAGCGTTGGACGGCATCTTCGGCCTCGGCGCCCAGGTGACGGTTCTCGGTTCGGGCGAAGCAAAACTGGAACACGCCATGACAAAGGCGGCGAACGCTTCCCAAGGACGCATGGCGGTCAAGATCGGTTACGACGAAGAGCTGGCGCATCGCATCATAGCCGGTTCCGATATGGTCGTTATGCCTTCGCGCTTTGAACCTTGCGGCCTTACCCAGTTATACGCCTTAAGATACGGCGCCCTGCCGATAGTCCGCCGAACCGGCGGTCTCGCCGACAGCGTGATTGATATTTCCCAAGGCAAGGAGGGGACCGGTTTCGTCTTCGACGGGGCGACGGCCGGGGAACTGCTCGGCGCGGTAAAACGCGGCGTTGACCTGTATCGCCGGCCCAAGGATTGGCGGGTCGTTCAAAAAACCGCGATGACGCAGGATTTCAGTTGGAAGAAAGTAGCGAATGAATATCTGTCGCTCTATAATGAACTTCTGCCATAGGAGTTTGGAACCCGGATGCCCAAAAAACAATTGAACGAAGCGGCCTATATGGAAAGCGATCTGGTCGATCTCGATGACGAGGCGTCGATTCGGGCCGGTCTGCTCAATTTTATGATCCAGCATGTGGGCAAGGACCCGGCGTTCGCCACTTCCCGCGACTGGTTCTATGCCATAGCCTATCTGGTTCGCGGCATCCTGTCCGAGCGTTACATCAGGACGGGACGGACTCTGTATGACAAGGACGTCAAGCGGGTCTACTACCTTTCCATGGAATACCTGATCGGACGGAGCCTGACCAAGCAACTCCTCGATCTCGGCCTCTATAATAAAGTCACCAAAATTATCGGCGAGTTCGGGTGTAACTACGGCGAAATCCAGGACAGCGAATGCGACGCGGCGCTGGGCAACGGCGGGTTGGGCAGGCTGGCCGCCTGTTTCATGGATTCGCTGGCCACTCATAGCTATCCGGGACTCGGCTACGGCATCCGTTACGAATACGGCATCTTTACCCAGCGCATCGAAAACGGCCAGCAGGTGGAACACCCGGAGAACTGGCTGCGCTACGGGAATCCCTGGGAGTTCGAGCGTTCCAGCATCATCTATCCGGTGCGTTTCAACGGCGCCATCGTTTGTTTCAAGAACGCCGCCGGCGACAAAGTATGCCAGTGGGTGGATACGAACGAAGTGATGGCCATGGCCTTTGACGTGCCGTTCTCCGGCTTTGACTCGGAAATGGTGACCAACCTGCGCCTGTGGTCGGCCCGCTCTTCCCGTGATTTTAACCTCAACTATTTCAACGAGGGCGACTACATCAAGGCGGTCGAAGACAAAACGGCGTCGGAAAACCTGTCCAAGGTTCTCTATCCCAACGACAAGACGGCAACCGGGCAGGAACTGCGACTCAAGCAGGAGTATTTTTTCGTCAGCGCCTCCATCCAGGACATCCTTTCCCGTTTCCAGAGGAGCAAGGATTCTCTTGACGATTTACCCAACAAGGTAGCCTTGCAGCTCAACGACACCCATCCGGCGATGGCGGTTCCCGAACTCCTGCGGTTGCTCATCGACGTCTACGGCTATGATTTCGACAAGGCATGGGATATTGTCACGCGCACCTTCTCCTACACCAACCACACCCTGTTGCCGGAGGCTCTGGAAACCTGGCCTATCGACATGATAAGACGGGTGCTGCCCCGCCATCTGGAGCTGATCTTCCAGATCAACGATCACTTTCTTAGGCAGGTCCGTTACATTTTCCCCGGCGACGGCGCCGTGCTTCGCCGCATGTCGCTGGTCGATGAGGAGCGCCACTGTATCCGCATGGCTCATCTGGCCATTGTCGCCAGCCACAAGGTGAACGGCGTCGCCGAACTGCATACCAAGCTGTTGCGCTCTACGCTGTTCGCCGACTTCGACAAGATATACCCGGACAAGTTCACCAACATGACCAACGGCATCACGCCGAGACGCTGGCTGTTGCAGGCGAACCCGGAACTGGCGGCGCTGATAAGCGAGCATGTGGGCAACGGCTGGACCAAGGACCTGTCCCTGCTGAAGGGGCTGGAGCCGTTAAGCGAAGACGCCGCTTTCCGCGACAAGTTCATCGCCATCAAAAGACGCAATAAAGAACGGCTGGCCCGACTCATTGCCGCGAGACGTCACATAAATGTGGACCCATCCTCCATGTTTGATGTCCAGGTCAAGCGCATCCATGAGTACAAGCGCCAGCTTCTCAATATCCTTCACGTCATCACCCGTTACAACCGCCTTCGCGATAACCAGGACGGTGATGCGGTGAAACGGACGGTAATCATCGGGGGCAAGGCGGCGCCCGGCTACACCATGGCCAAATTGATCATAAGGCTGGTCAACGACGTCGCCGAAATCGTCAATAACGATCCGGCGGTAAATGGCCGCCTCAAGATGGTGTTCATCCCCAACTACGACGTCACCACCGCCGAGGACGTGATCCCCGGCAGCGACCTGTCTGAACAAATATCCACCGCCGGCACCGAGGCTTCCGGCACCGGCAACATGAAATTCGCCCTGAACGGAGCGCTGACCATCGGCACGCTTGACGGCGCCAATATCGAGATTTTAGAAGAGGTGGGAGAAGACAACATCTTCATCTTCGGCCTGGACACCGGCGAAGCCCACAACCTGCGCGCCGCCGGCTACGACCCATGGCGGTACTACAACGACAATGTCGAACTCAAACGCGCCATCGACATGATCGGCGAAGGCTTTTTCTCTTCACATGACCATAGCCGCTACCAGCCTATCGTCGATACCCTGCTCAGGGGCGGCGACCACTACCTGCTGCTGGCCGACTACGCCGCTTATGTAAAATGCCAGGAGCGCGTTGACGAGGCCTTCCGCGACCCGCAGGAATGGGGGCGCAAAGCCATTATGAACGTCGCCAACATGGGTAAATTCTCCTCCGACCGGACTATCCACGCCTATGCCAAGGAAATCTGGGGGATCAAGCCGCTGGAGTTTTAGGGGGCAATGCCAAGCGCCCTCTTGGCGTTACTCCGTTTCCAGATCATCAGCGTCCACCCCAAGCGCTTGCGCAAAGATCGCCCGAGTCTTCCTGGAGAGATGGCGAGCGCCACGTTCGATCTGGCTGACGTACCCGGAGGAAACTTTGGTTCTTAAAGCCAGTTCTTCCTGGGTCATGGCGCGCCATTCCCGATAGACCTTAACCGGGTTTTCTCCGTCAATCAGGCGCTTTACCACGTCATGCGGGGTGCGTTCGCCTCCATCGTTTTGCGCTTGGGCCAAATCAAAAAGGGCTTCATCGGAAAGAGTGGATTCCGGGAAGCGGGCCAAGTATTCGGCAATAGGCAGCACAACGAAAGCCGGGCCATTGTCGCCATAGATGATTTGAGGCTTTGCCATCTTTACAGTCTCCTTATACCAGCGGCTTTAAAGAGTGACTCATCGTCAGTAGGTAGAGAAAAGTTCCTCCCCCTTGCTTCAAGGGGGAGGTCAGGAGGGGGTAGTGAGCAACCTCCCTCTGCCCCTCCTTGGTAAGGAGGGGGAAAAAATTTCTCTCCTACCGTTCCTTCTTCACCGCCCCGATAACTTCGTTAACGAAGGGATTATCGGCGAGAGTTTCCAGGCCGGTCGCGTTCTTGCGCCGCCAGTTGGGATATTCGGCGACGGTGCCGGGCAGGTTGATCTGATCGGTCTCCTCCAGCAGATCATCCAGATTTATTTTCAGCAACAAGGAAGGACTCCTCGCCAGGAAACGCTCCATGGCGACGATAAGTTGACGGGCGGCATCCTGCTCAGAGATATCCTCGCCGGGAAAGTCGGAAGGCAGCAGGTCGTGGTCATTAAGCGCCGCCGCCAGCAGGATTCGATCCTTGGCGCGGGCTTCAAAATCGCCTTCCTGTGATTCTTGCGAACTATAAAGATTCAGTCGCCGCTTCTGTTCCAGGTCGCGGCCCAGCCAATAGCCTTTGATGGTCGGCAAATCATGAGTGGCGGAAGTGGTAACCGATAAAGCGGGGTAAACTTCGGAACGCTTGAACAAACCGTCAGGATAACGCTCGAAGCGCAGAACCCGGTACGACAACGCGCCTTCCTTGGCCATGCGCTCACGAAAGCCGTCAGGCACCGTTCCCAGGTCCTCGCCTATGACCAGGCATTTGTTACGCACGCTTTCCAGAGCCAGAATAGCGAGCAGGTCGTCAAAGGGGTAACGCACATAGGCGCCGCTGTCGGCCTTCTCGCCCGGCGGAATCCAGTAGAGACGCATCAGCCCCATGACATGATCGACGCGCAGCGCCCCGGCGTGGCGCATGTTGGCGCGCAGTATTTGAATGAACGGTTCGTAAGCCTCCTCCCGTAAGTTATGAGGATGGAACGGCGGCATTCCCCAGTCCTGCCCTTGGGCGTTGAAAGCGTCGGGCGGCGCTCCGAAGCGGGCGCCGTGGACTATGGAGCCGGAGTCGCTCCAGGCGTCGGCGCCGTTTTGATCGGTGCCGATGGCAAGGTCCGCGTACAGCCCCACCTCCATGCCTTCCCCGGCGCACGCCGCCGCCGCCAACTGCTCATCGGCCAGCCATTGCAGGTAGGCGTGAAATTCGAGGCGATGGGCATTGGCTACGGCAAAAGCCTGAGCGCCGTCGGCGTCGGGACTGCTGTAGGCATGAGGCCACTCGCTCCATGGCCGCCCATGAAAATGTTCATGCAGAGCCTGAAACAAAACGAAGTGATGGAGCGCCGTTCCGCCTTCATTAACGAAATCGTCGAAGGCGGAGCGCACCGGCGGATTACGCTCGGCAAATAATTCATACATGCGTTCCAGCATCATCAGCTTGCCGGCGCTGACGGCGGAATAGTCCACATAATCTGCGGCTCTGACCTTGCCCAGATGCTCGGCGAATCCGGGCGTTGCGACCAGCGCCCGCACCTCGGGACAGTCCTGGAATTCCGACGCGGCGATAGCGTCGATATAAAGAGGATTAAGAAAGCGGCGGCTGGACGGCGAGTAAGGACTGGCATGGTCCGGATGCATGGAAAACAAGGCGTGCAGCGGATTGACGCCTACCGACGTTCCGCCGAGCACGGCGGTGATCCTGCTCAATTCAGCCAAGTCCGTAAAGTCGCCGATGCCCCAGTTACTTTCCGAGCGCAGCGAATATAGATGACAGGCGATGCCCCACAGCCGTCGGCCCTCTTCCAGCCACGACGGCGCATAAGCCTTGGGCGGAGCGATAATCAGGACGGTTTCGGCTTTTGAATCGCCGGCGCTGATAAACAGGCGGTGATACCCTTGTCCAAGGTCCGCCGGCAAAGGAAGGCTGAACCGCGCCATCGTTCCGCCGTTCACATCGCGCATATCCGAAGGCGTTTGATCGACGGGATGGAACCTGCCCTCGACAACGCTTCCGTCCTCCGCCGCCACCCGCCAGCGCACTTCCCCTTGCCATAAATCCTGAGGCAAGGTCAGCGGCGCCGCAAATACGGAACCGCTCCGCATTATTACGACCGGCTCCAGCAGACGCCGCCAGGGGCGCTCGTTAAATTCCCTGAGACTTTCATCGACGGCCTCGGGGGAGCCAACGGAAAATCCCATCGCCGACAGGATGGACATCTTGGCGTGATCGTTAATTTGATGAAAGACGCCGAAAATATCCCAATAGGATTCCTCGATGCCGGCAAGCGTTGCCAAGCGGTCCAGATTCCTCATCCGCCGACTTTCTCGCCGAGGCTGTTAAAGTTAAGTATTTGCTGGCCGTTCGCTCCGTCGGCCGCCAAATGGCCTGTTACCTGAATCAACAAGACCAGAGAACGGCTTTGCAGAGGAAATGCCTGCCGGGCGTGAAAGATCGGTCCTTCGGCTTCGATCTTCGGGTTGGCGGTATTAATAAGAACCTTCCATTCCTGACCGAGTTCGGGCGGCGGCAACTTAAAGCCGATATGTTCCTTGTCGGCGTTAAGCAGAACGATGAAGCGGTCGTCCACCTGCTTCTCGCCGCCGCGTGAAAAATGCTCGCCGGTGTCGCCGCCCAGATGAAAGCCGAAACAGCGGGCAAAGGACAGCCGCCATTCATCATGGGTAAGTTCGCGTCCGTCCGGGGACAACCAGGTGATGTCCTTAACTGCGGAATCCCCGATATACCCGCCGTGGAAGAACAGCGGACGACGAAATACCGGGTGCTTCCGGCGAAGGTGAATCAGCGCCTTGACGAATTCAAAAAATTCCCGGTCCTCGCCGTGCAAAGGCTCCCAATTGATCGAGGTTATTTCGTTATCCTGGCAATAAGCATTGTTGTTGCCTTGCTGAGAATGGCCCAGTTCGTCGCCGGCCAGCAACATGGGGATGCCTTGTGACAGCAACAGCGTCGCCATGAAATTGCGCTTCTGCCTGAAGCGCAGGGCGCGGACGGCCTCGTCGTCGGTGGGGCCTTCGACGCCGCAGTTCCAACTGATGTTGTCGTCGGTTCCGTCGCGGTTGTCTTCAAGATTGGCCTGATTATGTTTTCTCTCGTAGGTGACCAAATCCTCCAGGGTAAAACCGTCGTGAGCGGTGACGAAGTTAAGCGAGGAACGGGGACGGCGCCCCTTGTGCTCGAACCTGTTGCTGGAGCCGGTGAGGCTGAAAGCCAGATCGCCGATGATGCCGCCATCGCCCTTCCAGAAACCGCGCACGGTATTGCGGTACTTGTCGTTCCATTCCGACCAGCCGGGAGGAAAGCTTCCCAGCTTGTAGCCGCCCAGACCCAAATCCCAAGGCTCGGCGATAAGCTTGGCGCCGTACAGCGCCGTCGCATGCCGCACCGCGTTGAGGAAGGGGGCATTGGGGTTGAAGCCTCTGTCGTCACGCCCCAGCGTCGAGGCAAGGTCAAAGCGAAAGCCGTCTACATGCATCTCCTTGACCCAGTAGGTCAACGAATCCATGACCATTTGCAGGACGCGGGGATGGATAAGATTCAGCGTGTTGCCGCAGCCTGTCTGGTCGATATAGTGGCGCTCATCGCCGGGCATCAGGCAATAATAGGACTTGTTGTCGATGCCGCGCATGCTCAGCGTCGGCCCGGTGTGACCGCCCTCGCCCGAATGGTTGAACACCACGTCGAGGATGACTTCGATGCCGGCGTCATGGAAGTTGCGGACCATGGTGCGAAATTCGTTGGGATGGCCGCCGGCCAGGAAACGGGGGTCAGGCGTGAAGAAGGCGAAGGGGTTATAGCCCCAATGGTTTTTAAGGCCCAAGGCTTCCATATTGCGTTCATCGGCGCACGGGAAAATGGGCAGCAACTCGACGGCATTAACCCCCAGGTCCTTGATATGTTCGATGACATCGGAGACAGTCACCCCGGCGAAGGTGCCGCGCATGGCGTCCAGCACATCAGGGTGGCGGGCGGTCATGGAGGCGACCTGCATTTCATAGATGATGGTCTCATGCCATGGCAAATCCAGCGGCTGATCGATTCCCCAATTGTAAGCGGTGTCGATGATCATGCACTTCGGCACATAGCGGGCATTGTCCCGCCTGTCGAATGACAGGTCTCCCTTGGGGCTGTCCATGGTGTAACCGAAATTGGCCGCGTGCCAGGTCAGCTTGCCGTAAAGTCCCTTGGCGTAGGGATCGACCAGCAGCTTGTGATGATTGAAGCGGTGCCCGCGATGAGGGTCGTAAGGTCCGTACACCCTGTAGCCGTACAACTTCCCCGGATTGATGTTGGGCAAATAGCCGTGCCAAACCTGGTCGGTGTACTCAGGAAGCGGGATGCGCTCCAGCTCCTTTTTACCCTGGGGGTCAAACAGGCACAGCTCCACCTTTTCGGCATTCTCCGAAAACAGGGCGAAGTTGACTCCCTTGCCGTCCCATGTGGCGCCCAGCGGCCATGATTTTCCGGGCCACATCAGCGGTTTTGATTTGAAGGTCATTCACTACCCCTGTCTACGGGGCGGATCATCAGGGTGGCCAACGGCGGCAGGGTCAGAGACAGGGAATAGGGGTATCCGTGCATAGGCTCCTCGTCCGCCTTGACGGCGGACGAATTGCCGACATTTGAGCCGCCATAATAAGACGAGTCGGTATTCAGGCATTCTTCATAGGACCCGGCGTAAGGAACGCCGATGCGATAGCCTTCGCGCACTACCGGCGTAAAATTACTGACGACGACCATGATGTCATCGGGATCATCGCCCCGGCGCAGGAAAGACAAGACGCTTTGCGCATGGTCGTGGCAATCGATCCAGGAGAAGCCATGATGATCGAAGTCACGTTCATGCAGCGCCGGCGCTCCTCTGTAAAGGCGATTGAGGTCGCGCACTAAATCCTGAACTCCTTTATTGAGCGGGTCCTCCAACAGATGCCAGTCCAGGCTTGCGGCGTGGTTCCACTCGTTCTCCTGGCCGAACTCGGCCCCCATGAACAGCAGTTTCTTGCCGGGGTGAGCGTACATGAAGGCGTAGTAGGCGCGCAGGTTGGCGTAGCGTTGCCATTTGTCGCCCGGCATCCGCCCGAGGATCGATCCCTTGCCGTGAACCACCTCGTCATGGGACAGCGGCAGAATGAAGTTTTCGTGGAAAGCGTAAAGAAGGCCGAAAGTGATTTCGTTCTGGTGATGCTGGCGATGAATCGGGTCTTTGGCGATGTAGCCCAGGGTGTCGTGCATCCAGCCCATATTCCATTTGAAGCCGAAACCCAGACCGCCGAGATAGGTAGGCCGCGAGACCATCGGCCACGCCGTTGATTCCTCGGCGACGGTAAAGGCGCCGGGGTGACGCGCATAGACCAGCTCGTTCACGCGCTTGATGAAAGAGACGGCCTCCAGGTTTTCATTGCCGCCGTAGACGTTGGGAATCCACCCTCCTTTATTGCGGCTGTAATCCAGGTAAAGCATAGAGGCGACGGCGTCCATTCTAAGGCCGTCAATGTGATAATGTTCCAGCCAGAACAGGGCGTTGGACAGAAGGAAATTAGCGACTTCGGTGCGTCCGTAATTATATATCAACGTACCCCAGTCCATATGCCGCCCCTGGCGCGGGTCCGAATGTTCATAAAGGTGGGTGCCGTCAAACAGGCCGAGACCGTGCGCGTCCTCGGGGAAATGGCCCGACACCCAGTCGAGGATAACGCCGATGCCGGCCTGGTGGCAGGCGTCGATCAGGGCGCGGAATTCATCCGGCGATCCGAAGCGGCCGGTCGGCGCGAACAGGCCGATGGGCTGATAGCCCCATGAGCCGTCGAAGGGAAACTCGCTGATCGGCATCATCTCGATATGGGTAAAGCCCATGTCTTTCACATAGGAAACCAGTTGATCGGCCATCTCCCGGTAAGTGAGGAAGCGACAGCCCTCATCAGGCGCCCGCCGCCATGAACCGAGATGGACCTCATAGATGCTCATCGGGGCGCCGTGGGCGTTGGCCCGGTGACGGGAAGCCATCCACGAAGCGTCCTTCCACTTATATGAGCCTAGGCCCTCGACGACACAGGCGGTTTTGGGCGGGACCTCGCAACGGAAAGCGTAAGGGTCGCTCTTCAACGGCAGCAAATGTCCGCCGCCGTCCGTGATCTCGAATTTGTAAAGAGCGCCTTTGGTTATGCCGGGAATAAAGATTTCCCACACGCCGCAGCTTGGGTGCCGGCGCATGGGATGGCGCCGCCCGTCCCAGTTATTAAAGTCGCCGACGACGCTGGCTCGTCCGGCGCCGGGCGCCCAAACGCTGAAGCATACTCCATCGACGCCTTCCAGGGTTATGCGATGCGCTCCCAGCTTGCGGTAGCTTTCGAGATGACTGCCCTCGGCGATCAGGTGGGCGTCCAGTTCGCCGAACGCCGGGGGGAAGCGGAAGGGATCATCTATTTCCCGCCCGCCGTCGCCGTAATCAACCCGCAACCGGTAGGCAAAGCGCTCGTTTCGCCCGCTAAGACGGGATATGAAAAAACCTTCCTTATGAGCGCGGCGCATCCTGGACAAAGCCTTGCCGGTGGCCGCGTCGATGACATCAACCGTATCGGCGCCGGGGAGAAAGACGCGCACCGCCAGCCCATCCCCATCCTCGACGTGCATGCCGAGGAAAGAGAAAGGGTCGGAATGGCCGGCGCCGACAATGGCGCTGACGGCGTCGTGATTCTTGCTGATCATCGCTTAAAACACCCCTGATGCCTGGAAATAAGGTATTGGAATCAGATTACCAGTCCGGGGGAAACGAGTACACAAAATTGCCCCGGCGCCGATTACACGCCGGGGCCTGCAAAAAACAGCAAAATCCTCCCCCTTGCTTCAAGGGGGAGTTAGAGGGGGTCGTTGCAGCAACCTCCCCCTGCCCCCTCCTTGGTAAGGAGGGGAAAGCGCGGGAGCTGTCAACGGTCAATATCAATGACCGTCGGTATTACCCCTTCCTGGTGCGGGACGTTTTCTTGGCGGAATTGGCGATAGCCTTTTTGCTGATATCAGCCGCCGAGGAGAAACTGCTCCCGGTCAGCACTTCCTGCTCCGCCCTGAGCCAATAGTCCAAATCCCGTCCCTCGGGACCGCCCTCTGCTTCCCAAAGGAAAAAAGCGCGCTCCTGTATATACTTGGCCTGCTGCTCGTTCATAGTCGTAACCCTTTCATTTATGATTAAATCCCCCTCAACTAAAGCATAAATATCTATGCCGTGTCCCCCGCAATGGTGCATTGTACATCAATCGCAGCAAAAACGCACTCGGAAAAAATCTACGCCCGGGGCAATCAACTGAATGTCTCCATAATAGCCAAAGAGTCGCCATTCTTGTTCGTCATGCGCGGGCTTGACCCGCGCATCCACGTCTTTTTGTTCGTCGCCATGGTAAAGAAGACGTGGATGGCCGGGACAAGCCCGGCCATGACGGTGAAATAGAACCGGGTTGTTTCATTCGATTGTCCTGCAACAACACCCGATCTGGCGCAGATCAGCACTTAGGCAAATTACGCTTCAAAAGGCTCCCCCATCGCTCCGTCCATCCATCGATATGCGAAACGCCGGGAACCGGAACAATGGCGATGCAATCCTTTCGGCGCGCATGCGCCTTGTAGCTTTCGGCGATATAGGATGGCGTGATATTGTCCTCCCCTCCGATAAAATGAATCTGGGGAACGGCGGAGAGCTTGTCCGCCACATCGGCGGCATTGAGCGAACCGATCAAGGGACTGACCTCGGCCCTCTGATTCATTACCACATGGTCCAGATTACCGGCCACGGTGCGTAGGCTCGCCACGTCCGTTCGCCGCGCCGCCGTCAATGCCGCAACGGCCCCGCCGCCCGAGAAGCCGAACAAGTCGATGAGGCCGCCCCCTCCCCTCTCCTTCAGCTTTCCGATCACTTCATCGACGCTTTCCACGACCTCGGAAGCAAAACGCCGCTCGGTCCAGTAATCCTCCTCGCAGCGCCGACTCCCGCCGCTTCGCACATACTGGCAGGGTCTGGCCACATAGACCACGTTCGGGCTTGGGTCCGCCGCCGCCAGACGAAGCGCCGTCGGGTCGGTGGGCGTCGGGTCGGGGGACGGCTGAGACCGGTTGATCCAGGCAAAGCCGTCTCCCTCCACATAAACGTGAATCGGCGCTCCCGGTTTCCCAAGTCGCATGAAGGTCTGAAGCACAAAGGCGCCGCCGTTCACCTGCAACGCCGTCATTCCCGCCCGCGTCGCGATCTCCCCGGCCACCTCCGGTCGATCAACGGAGAAGCACCCGGCAACCAGCAGTCCCGCAGCGGCAACAACCGCCGTATTTTGCTTCACGCGCATTACCCGCTCCGCATAGGCTTTACAATAAAAGAAATGGCCCTGACTCGCGGCAGGGCCATTCTTGTTTTCCCAAAGCAGCCGTCGCCTAGAAGTTCCACCGGCCTTCAAGCCGCCCGCTGTGACCGACGAAATCTTCTTTGGCCTCGGCGTCATAGTCGGCGCGTATGGAAATTACGCCGCTGGGAGCGGTGTAGGTAAGTCCGGCCCCTCCCGTTCCCGAAAAGTCGGCATTATCCGCCCCGGTGGTGGCGAAGGCCGCGCCGCCTCCGGTGAATGTGGACGACGACTGCCCGGATTCCCCGAAGGTGTCATACATCATTCCGGCCCGCAACTCCGGCTTGAAACTGCCGATGCCGGTCGAGAAAGTGGCGTTATAGCGCAGCCCCGCCATCGCGAGGCCGATGTTGGTGTCGTCGGGGTTCACTCTGAGATTCAACGCGCCCGCCCCGGTCTCCGTATAGGATTCGCCGTTCAGACGGGTGTACTGATAGCCGATGTTGGGCGTAAACACATGCCCGCTCGCGATGGTGATGGGTATGCCGGCGCCGATGCGGCCCATGTACTGATCGGCCTGATAGTCGCCTTGAGCGGTGCGCCTTAACCCGCCGAAGGTAACGCTGCGTTCGGTATTCACCTCATTGTAGGCGTAACCGGCCATGCCTTCAAAATAAAAGCGCGAAGCGGTATAATCGCCGTAAACCATGCCCTGGTAACTGTCGATGTCGGACTGGTTATTCGCCACGCCGTCGCCATCGACCCATGACCGTCCATAACTGACGCCGACGCCGATGCGGGAGTTATCGCCGACCTTGGCGTCAAAGCCGCCGGCAAGGCCGCCGGTGATGGAATTATAGCCCTCGAAGCCGTCGCGCTTGTCCTGGTCGCCGACGTTGGCGAACGGACGCATCCAGACTCCCTTGTTCAGGCCGGAATTGCCGGTGGCGAAGCCGGTGCGCTCGCGTCCGGCGTATTCGCCGCCTTCGCGAATGGAGGCAAGACGCATATTGACGGTGTTGAACGCCGTACTGCCGGTCTGCGCCATGGCCGCAGTCCCGGCCCCGACCTTTATCGGTTCGGACTGTTCGGCGGCCTTCTTGGCCTCCGCGCCGCCGGCCGTCAGGGCAGTATTATAAGCGGCGGTAACCGTCGCATCATTCGCCGTAGCATCGACGCCGGCGCCGAGGGCATTGCCCGCCGAAGCGGTCGTTCCGAGACTCGCCGCAATCGCCGAAGAAGCTTTCCTGGTGGCGGTGATGGTAAGGTCGGTAGCGCCCCCGCCCCCGGTCACCGCGTAACTCGTCAGGGCGTTGCCGGTCACCGTGTATTGGGTGCTGGCGGCATTGGTGCCGGTGGTGACATCAACCAGCGTCAACGTGCCTGAGGTAAATAACGTATGTGGAGTAACCGTGACGGCGTTGGCGGCGGTTACGTTGGTGTCCGTCGCATTGATCACCACGCCGCCGGCATAGACCGAGACCTGACCGAGAACGATGGCGGAGGTCGCGGAGGCGCCGAGGGCGAGAGCGCCGCCGCCGGAAGTCGCCGTCAACGTGCCGCCCAGATCAAGCGTGCCGCTGTTGGCGATAATGCCTTCGTAGGTTCGCGCCGCCGTGGTCTTCAGGGTGGACGAGGCGGCGACCGTGGTGGTGGCGGCCGCGAAGTTGCCGCCCATGGTCACGGTGCCGGCGTTGACGTTGAAGGCCAAAAATTCGTTCCCGCCGATCACGCCGATGTTCCCCGTGACCGTGTTGGTCCCGGCGAAGTTCAGGGTGCCGATATTGGCCGTGCCCGTGGTGACGGCCGCAGTCACATTCTTGCCCGCCGCGATATTGACAACGCCGTTGGTGACCAAGGCAAGCGTGGTGCCCGATATATCGCCGCCGACGGCGAATACCGACGTCGCATTGCCGCCGGTGAAGGTCGTGGTGGTGGCGTATATGTCGCCGCCGAAAGTGTTGGTGATTCCGTTGCCGGCCGTGCTGTTAACCGCCTTCAACAACGCGCCGGAGGCGCCGACGTTGCCGCTGACCAGCGTCGTGGCGGCAGTCGTGGTGGCGAAGGTCAATGTGCCGGTATTGGTGGTTCCGGTGGTCACTGCGCCGACGATCTTCTTGTCCGCCGCAACCGTGGACGTATTATCGGCGGCGAAGTTCACGGCGGTCGCGTAGACGTCGCCGTTGACCGCCACCGCGCCGTTGCCGACGGTAACCAGCTTCAGCACCGCGCCATTGGCGCCGACTTGACTCGATATGGCGCCGGCGCCGTCCATGGTGAGGGTGCCGGTGTTGGTGGTGCCGGTGGTGATCGCGCCTTCCACCGTATTGCCGGTAGCGATCTTCAGGTTGCCGTCGCCGGTGAAGTTGATCGAGGTGGCGGCCACATTGGCGGTGGTGGTCACTACGCCGCCGCCGGCAAGGGTGATCAGCTTCAACTCGTTGCCGCCGGCGATGACGCCGATGGCGCCGGTGATGGTGTGGGTGCCGGCGAGGGTCAACGTGCCGTTGTTGGCGGTGGTGGCGGTGATGGCGGCGGTGATGTTCTTGCCGGTGGCGAGCGTCACCGTGCCGTCGGCGTCGAAGTCGAGCGTAGTGCCGGTAAGGTCGCCCTGGAGGGCGATGGTGCCGGCGGCGCCGCCCGTCACATTGGTGGTGACGGCGAAGATGTTGCCGGTGAAGGTCGCCGTCGTGCCGGTCGCGCCGGCGTTGAGAATACCGAGCCGGTTGCCGGTGGCGCCGATGGTGCCGGTCGCCGTCGATGCGCCGGCGAACGTCAGGGCGCCTACGCCGTTAGCGGTGGTGGCGGACACGACTATGCCGCCTTCGCCGACGGTCACGCCGGCGCCGATCGTGAAAATTTCATCCGTGCCGGCGGCGGGAGCGGTAAACTTGGCGGAGTTCCCCACCGTCAACGCGGTGGACGAACTGTCGTCTACTGCGTCATCCTGCTCGGCGGCGACAACCGGCGAAGAGGCAAGCATGGCAATGCCGGCGACAAGGGCCAATGCCGAAATCGGCATGCGGAGAAATTTTCCGAACGCCCCCCCCCCTTGCCGGTATCCGACAACGAAACTACCGAATCGCTTTTCATCCAACGCTTCCCTTCGTCTTTGAACTTCCGGCATTAAAATAATGATTCACAGAAAACCCCGATATTACCAATAACGAACGCCGCATAATTTTGCAACCGGCATTTTCTGAAAGGCGCCATGTATGTTGCCGATTTGCCACGCGCCTGCCGCTAACCACTTTCCCATCCTTAACCAAGGAGGAGGCAGGAGAGGAATAATTGTCTCTACTTCAGGCCGGCGATTCCCTCGGCCAGCCCCGCCAGCGGAAGCGTCACCCCCACGGCGTTGCCGCCCACAGGCGCGAACCCGATCCGGGCAGTCTTGGCCTGCTTTAACGCCGCAACGGTATTGTCATCCAGCAAGAAGGCGGCCCGGCAACCGGCCTGGAGGCAGGTATCCATCTTGCCCTTGAGCTGCGGCCCGTTCTCGATATCCACCCCGACCTCCTGCTGGATGGCGACGCCGAAAGGCAGAAACAGGATCAGCAACGGCTTTCTTTCCTTATCCTGACCGGCCATGCTGATATTGGCGGTGAGCAGACGCCCCTGCCTGGCCTGCTCCCCCTCCCCCACCTGGGAAGCAAGGGTCTGGTTCAAAAAACATTCCTGGGTCGGGACGGCGGCTTTTTTGTCCTTGGCCTTGGGGTCGGGGGCGGCGGCGGGGACGTTCTCGCAGATCAATGTCCAATCCCCGAACTTCTTGTTGGACGCCGGTTGTTGGGCGGACGGCGCGGCCCCCGCCTTCGGAGATTCTTTTTTGACCTGCGCCATCGCCGGTGCGTGATGCAACACAGTAACCATGAGCAGCATCGCCGTTGTGAGAACGCAGAAAGCAACTTTCTCGATTTTCATTTTTCTGTCCCTTTCATTCGGTCAAAGCATCTCGGCCATTTTCAGGAATTCCCGAATTTTGCCCGCGCTTTTTACGCCACGGGAGACCTCAACGCCGGATGAGACATCGACCGCCGTGGCGTCACAGGCGAGAACCGCTTTCTGAAGGTTGCCGACATTCAACCCGCCGGCCAGTATCCACGGCTTTTTCCACACATAGCCATGAATCAGTTGCCAGTCAAAGGCCAGGGCATTGCCGCCGGGCGTGGTTGAATGTTCCGGCGCCAGGGCGTCAAACAACAAAATATCGGCGACGGCCTCATAGGACTTCGCCGCCTCCACATCATCAGGGCAGGAAATGGCGATGGCCTTGATCACCGGCAGGCCGAATTTCTTCTTGACCTCAGCCACTCTTTCGGGAATCTCGCGTCCGTGAAGTTGCAACAAGTCGATAAACCCGCCTTTGACGATAGACCGCAACGTCTTATCGTCCGGGTTTACCACTAGACCGACCCTTTTGACATGCTTGGGCACGGCGGCGGCCAGTTCCTTGGCCTGTTCCAATGTCACAGCACGAAGCGACGGCGGATAGAAAACGAAGCCGACGTACTTGGCCCCGCCCTCGACGGCGGCGGCCACGGTTTCCGGCGTACTCAGCCCGCAAATTTTAACGTCGATAGCCATTAGGCAGAAGCCAATTCGGCGGCGATTTTTTCAGCCGCCTTTACAGGATCGACCGCCCCGGTTATCGGCCTCCCCACCACCAGATAATCGGCGCCGGCGTTTACCGCCTCAGCCGGCGTCATTATCCGCTTCTGATCGTCAGCGGACGCCCAAACCGGGCGGACGCCGGGGACCACCAGTTTGAAATCGGGGCCAAGGCGTTGCCTGAGCATTCCGGCCTCGAAAGCCGAGCACACTACCCCGTCCATGCCGCAGTCTTCGGCCAGCGACGCCAACCGCGCCGCCTGTTCGGATACGGCGCCGGCAACGCCCGTCGCCTTGAGGTCGTCGGCATCCAGCGATGTCAGCACGGTCACGGCCAGCATCAGGGGGCGGTCGTCTCCGGCCTCGGCGGCGGCATCGACCGCAGCCCTCATCATCGCCGCGCCGCCGGAGGCATGCACATTGAGCATAAAAGGTTTCAGCGCCAGCGCCGCCCGCACCGCGCCGGCTACCGTATTGGGGATGTCGTGAAACTTGAGATCGAGAAACACCGGGAGGCCGGCGGCGGAAACCCGTTCCACTCCCTGGGGACCGTTGGCGGTGAAGAACTCCTTGCCCAGCTTGACGCCGCCGACGACGCCCTTAAGACGACCGGCAAGCGCTGCGGCGCGCCCAACGTCCACGGTGTCGAGGGCGACAAAAACACGTCCGCCGGAACTGGTGACGGTCATGGGACCGCTAAGCCGCTTCGGCCTTGATGGGAGCGGAAAGAGCTTGATGATGAAAAACGTGGGTCTCGGCCTCAAGCCTCGCCAACTTGTCGCGAAGCTCCGCCGCCTCGCGTTCCGCCGCCTCGGCCCGATAAGACAGGGAGCGCGCCCGCGAGCGCACGGCGGCGCCGGAAATCCAGGCAATGAAGCCGCTCGCCAGAAAGCCGGCGACGGCGCCGCCCAGCACGGCGACGAACAGGGGCATCTCCACGACGAACGGAAGCGGCCACAACTCCAACGTCACGGTCGAGCGATTGGATACGGAAAAGGCGATGACGATAATCGCCAGCGGCGCCGTGACGATCCAGGAAAGCAGTCTTGTCATTGTTCCTTCCGGTGTTGACGGCAGGTTCAGGAGCCGGCGTTCAGCCTCTCGCGGAGCTTCTTCCCGGTTTTGAAGTAAGGAATGTTCTTGGCGATGACGCTCACCATAGCGCCGGTCCTGGGATTGCGTCCCGTGCGGGACCCGCGCTCCTTGACCAGGAACGCTCCAAAGCCGCGAAGTTCAACACGATTGCCGTCGGCAAGAGCGGTGATAATCTCCTCGAAAACAGTGGTGACTATGCGCTCTACATCCCGCCGATAGAGGTGAGGATTGGCCTCGGCGAGACGCACAATCAATTCCGACTTGGTCATGTCCGCATTCCGTCCGTTGAAATATTAGATCAACTGTCAGGGTGCCAAATAGATATCGGGCCGTCAAGGCCAAGTCGTTCAGAAAAAAGTATTTTTCCTATATTCGCGCCGAGAAGATCGCGCCAGACCTGCCCTTTGCGCACGATGTCTACATTCCTGAGCGGCAGGGAATCGGAGATTTTATGAGTTTCATTCAGCCAGCGTCGCGCTTCAAACTCACCGCCGATGGCGTCGATAAGGCCGTTTTCCTTTGCCTGACGACCGGTGAAAACACGCCCGTCGGCCATCTTCATCACTTGGTCATGGTTCATTTTGCGGCGGTCAACAACCATATCAACGAACATATTGAAAAGGTCCATGACCACGTTTCTGGCGGCTTCGCGGGCCTCTTCGCTGAAAGGCTCCAGAGGATTGGGTTGAGCCTTTAACGGGTGGCTCTTGACGTTTTCAGGCTTGATGCCGAGCTTGTCCAAAAGTCCGGTCATGTCCGCCGACTGCATGAGGACGCCGATAGAGCCGGTGACGGTCCCTTCCCGCGCAATGATGTGATCGGCGGCCAGCGCCGTCATGTAACCGGCGGAGGTGGCGGTGCTTCCCATCAGGGCGACCACAGGCTTCCTGCCGGCGATTTTCCGGATATTGTGAAAGAGGTCCTCGCCGCCGACAACGGTGCCGCCGGGACTGTTGATGTAGACAACCAGGGCCTTGGCATTGCCGTCATCGGCAAGTTTATCAAGCGCCCTGTCCCGGTCATAGTCTTCGAGAATAATGCCGCTGACATCAAGGCGGGCGACATGATCGTCGCCGCCTATTTTGCCGCCGATATCGCCGATATCGCCGATGCGTCCCGCCGCGACGACCGCCGCAATGACCGCCGCGACCACGGCGGATAACCGCCAGAAAGTCAACTTGCGCTTGAGACGGCGCCTGTCGACAATGTTATCGGCATCCAACAGCATATTTCCTCAGTATATAAAGATCAGGCCCCCCAGGGCAACCGACTGAATATCTCCTTAGTAAGGGAGGGTCCGTTCACAACGGACTTTCCTATCTGTCATGCGCGGGCTTGACCCGCGTATCCACGTCTACTCTATCCTGAAAACAAGACGTGGATGGCCGTGACAAGCACGGCCATGACGGCAAAATAGGATCAAGCCCCTTCATTAGATTACCCTGTCAGGCCTCCTCACCGGCTTCGGCGGCGGCTTTTTTCGTCGATGCCTTCTTGGCGGCGGTTTTTTTCGCCGCCGGCTTCTTGGCCGGTTTAGCATCGTCCTTATCGGCGGCTTTCTTTTCCTTAAGGGCGGCGCCCAGGATATCGCCCAGGCTGGCGCCGGAATCCGACGACCCGTAGTCGGCCATCGCCTTCTTTTCCTCTTCGGTCTCACGGGCCTTAATGGACAGGGTCAGGCGGCGGGTATTGTGATCCACCTGAGTTATCTTGGCGTCGATCTTTTCGCCGGCGGCGAAACGTTCCGGCCTTTGCTCGCTGCGCTCACGCGCCAGATCGCCCTTGCGTATAAATCCGGCAACCGAGTCATTGACCAGCACCTCGATGCCGCCGTCAGTGACGGCGGTGACGGTGCAGGTGACGACGGCGCCCTTCTTGAGATTGACGCCGTCATTCGCAAAGGGATCATCGGCAAGCTGTTTGATGCCGAGGCTGATCCGTTCTTTGGCGACGTCAATATCAAGCACCTTGGCCTTGACCATGTCGCCCTTCTTGTAATCGGCCAGGGCTTCCTCGCCGGGCTTGGACCATGACAGGTCGGAAAGATGAGCCATGCCGTCGATATCGCCGGTAAGCCCGATGAACAGGCCGAATTCGGTGATGTTCTTGACCTCGCCTTCGACTTCGGAGCCGACGACGCAGGATTGGGCGTACGCCTCCCAGGGATTAGAGGAGCACTGTTTCAGGCCGAGGCTGATGCGTCGCTTCTCCGGATCGGTGTCGAGCACCATGACCTCGACTTCCTGACTGGTCGAAACGATTTTACCGGGGTGAATGTTTTTCTTGGTCCAGCTCATTTCCGAGACATGCACCAGCCCCTCAACGCCCGGCTCCAACTCGACGAAGGCGCCGTAATCGGTGATGTTGGTGACTCGCCCGGTAAACTTGGAAGACGCCGGGTACTTGGTCTTGATTCCCTCCCAGGGGTCGACTTCGAGCTGTTTCATGCCCAGTGAAATGCGCTGAGTCTCGGCATTGAAGCGGATCACCTGCACCTTGACGGTCTCGCCGATCTGCAACGCTTCAGAGGGGTGATTGATGCGACGCCACGCCATGTCGGTTACATGCAGCAAGCCGTCAACGCCGCCGAGATCGATAAAGGCGCCGTAGTCGGTGATGTTCTTGACCACGCCTTCCAGGACTTGGCCTTCCTTGAGGTTGGCGATCAATTCGGAGCGTTCCTCGGCGCGGGTTTCTTCCAGCACGGCGCGCCTGGAAACAACGATGTTGTTGCGGGCGCGATCCATCTTGAGAATCTGGAACGGCTGGGGCGTCCCCATCAAAGGTCCGATGTCGCGCACCGGCCGGATATCCACCTGACTGCCGGGCAGGAAGGCGACGGCGCCGGCGAGATCGACGATAAAACCGCCCTTGACCCGGCCGAAAATGACGCCGTTGACGCGCACGGCTCCGGTGAAAGCTTTTTCCATCTCCGTCCACGCTTCCTCGCGGCGCGCCTTCTCGCGGCTGAGGCGGACCATGCCGTCCTTGTCTTCATAACGCTCGACAAAAACATCGATTGTATCGCCGGGTTCGATCACGGTTTCTTTTCCGGGGGTGGCGAATTCCTTCAGGGATATGCGCCCTTCGGACTTCAAGCCGACATCAATCAACACCGCGTCGCCGTCGATCTTGATCACGCGGCCGGTGACAACGCGGCCCTCAAAGCCCTTGGCGCCCATTGATTCTTCGAGGAGTTCGGCAAAATTCTCGCCGGTCGGGGGAACGTTGGTATCGGCGGCATCGGTAGCATGTGTCATGTTTGCAGGAGCCATCTCTTCAGGTTTCCTTATTTCTATCAAAATATACAGGCCGACCGGTTGATTCCGGCGGTCTTGGCTTAGGTTTCAATCCGCCCCGGACGGCGCGTGGCCGTTACCCGGACAGGTTCAGCGATTCGACGTACTCAAGAGCCGCAGCATACGCCGCGTCGGCGTCAAGTTTGCTGGTATCAAGCACGAAAGCATCCTCGGCCGGCTCCAGCGGAGAGGCCGCACGCCCCGAATCCTGAGCATCCCTCTCCTTCATATCGTGCAGAACGCGGGCATATATAGCTTCTAGTCCGCGTCCTAGCAACTCTTTAAGACGACGTTCTGCGCGCACCTCAACGGAAGCGGTGACGAACAGTTTGACTTCGGCGCTTGGACAAACGGTAGTGCCGATGTCGCGTCCGTCAAGCACCGCGCCTTTTGCGCCGCCCGGCGGACGTTCGGCAAAGGAACGCTGAAAGTCCAAAAGAGCCGCCCTGACTTCGGGGATGGTGGCGACGGCGGAAGCGGCGACGGCGGCGACGTCGCTTCTTAAATCGGGGCTGTTCAGATCGGCGGGCGCCAACGCCCTGGCGGCTTCCTCCGCTGTTTTTACGCAGCGGGGGTCGCCGCCGGCGCGCACCACCTTGAGGCCGCAGGCGCGGTACAACAGGCCGGTCTCAAGTTGAGCCAGTCCGAAATGCTCGGCCAAACGCTTGGCCAGTGTCCCTTTGCCGGCCGCCGCCGGCCCGTCGATAGCGATGATCATGATTATCCTACCTGATGTCCGCGCCGAGGCCGTTCATTATATCGGCGAATCCCGGAAAGCTGGTTTCTATCGCCGAAGCGTCATCAACGGCGACAGGCCTTTCACTTACCATGCCCAGCACCAGAAAAGCCATGGCGATGCGATGGTCCAGGTTGGCCGCAATCATGGCCCCGCCTTGCGGGGGCTTTCCTGAGCCTTGAACCGCCAGCCAATCTTCGCCGGTTTTCACTTCTACGCCGCAAGCGCCGAGGCCTTGCGCCATGGCTTCGATCCGGTCGCTTTCCTTTACCCGAAGCTCGCCGATGCCGAGCATGCGCGTTTCGCCTTCAGCGCAGGCCGCTATCGCCGCCAAAATCGGATATTCGTCGATCATCCAGGGAGCGCGATGCGCCGGGACCACGACGCCGTTCAACTGCCTGCTGTATCTTGCCTCAATATCCGCCACGTCTTCGCCGGCTTGTTTTCTAAAGTTGGCGACTACGATATCCGCCCCCATTTCAAGCAGGGTATCAACCAGCGCCTTGCGCCGGGGGTTGAAGCCGACGTTGCGAATGATGATTTTAGAACCCTCGACCAATATCGCCGCCGCCAAAGGAAAAGCCGCCGACGAAATATCGCCGGGAACCGTCACTTCACGGCCTGTCAGTTCTGATTCGCCTTTAACCGTAACGGCGCGTGCGCCGCCGGGCAGGTCTTGAACCGTAACCTCGGCGCCGAAGTGATGAAGCATTAACTCCGTATGGTCGCGGGTGGGACGCCGTTCAATCACCGTCGTTTGCCCCGGAGTGTTAAGTCCGGCCAGCAATATCGCCGACTTCACCTGGGCGGACGCCACCGGCAGTTCGTACTCGATGGGAAGCGGGCTGTCACAGCCCTTGACGGTCAGCGGCAACCGTCCGCCGGGGCCGGCCTCGAAGGCGGCGCCCATAAGCCTGAGCGGCGCCATCACCCTCTCCATGGGGCGCTTGCTCAACGAGGCGTCGCCGTGAAGAGAGGCGGCAAAAGGGTGGGCCGCCAGAATTCCCATCAACAGTCTGGCCGAGGTGCCGGAGTTGCCCATATCCAGCGCCGACGCCGGCGCCGTCAGTCCGCCGACGCCGCGCCCGAGTATGCGCCACGAGCCGTCCGCCTCGCGATTGACGGCGGCGCCGAGGGAACTCACGGCCCGGGCGGTGCGCAACACGTCTTCGCTTTCAAGCAGCCCCTTAACGATGGTTTCTCCGATCGCCATTGAGCCGATCATCAGGGCGCGGTGCGATATTGACTTGTCGCCGGGAACAATTATGTTCCCGGTCAACGCTCGACAGCGGTGAGAAACCAACGGCGTCATTTCTTGTCCCTTTTGTTTTGACCGGGAGTCTCTACCACGAATATCCGGCGCGGCGGTAGGGTTGACTTGATCAATATAATGAAGGTTTTTTCGCCTCCCCGTTTATTTGCTTTTGACAGAACCCTTCAGCGTTGCTATTGGCAACGTAATCGCTAAAACAGAAACAACAACAGTCGGAGTTTTTCGGGTGGTAAAACCGGAGTGGGGAAAAAAACGGGTTTGCGCGCACTGCGCCACGCGCTTCTATGATTTGAAACGTAATCCTGCCGAGTGTCCGAAATGCGGCACGCCGGCAAAAGAAGAAAAAACACCAAAGCCACGGCGAATCGCCCGCCCCGCAGAAACCGTCATTCCACCGGAATTGGCGGCGATTCCCATCAAAAAGATATTTGACGACGTCGATGATGTCTTGGACATAAGCGTTGACCCGGAAGATGAAGATTCACCCGAGCTGGAAGCCGTGGAAGGCGGTGAGGAGGACGACGGCGTGATCGAGGACGCTTCCGATATCGGCAATCACGACGACGATATGTCCGAAGTCAAAGAACACGTTGACGAAGGCACTGTGGACGAAAGCCGATAACCATCACACTGTTTTCCGCTTGCCTTTAGGGTCAGTTCGTCAGTATTCCTTCCGCCGGCGCCGAAAGCATCGGCGGTCGGAACATTCGGAAATGGGGCCGTAGCTCAGTTGGGAGAGCGCTTGAATGGCATTCAAGAGGTCAGGGGTTCGATTCCCCTCGGCTCCACCATCACAAAAAAAGACAAGTTGGAACGGTAGAGCGCCTTCTATATGCTCTCGTTGCAAATGAGCGATCTCACTGTTTTCCCCCATATCCTGGCCGGTTTGAACATGACCACGGCGATCCTGTTGGCGACCGGCTATGTGTTCATTCGCCGAGGCGACAGGCTTTCCCACAAAAAATGCATGCTGGCCGCAATCAGCGTCGCCGTGGTTTTCATGGCCGTCTATATCTACTACCACGCCAATGCCGGGTTGGCGAAGTTCGGCGGCGAAGGAGCAATCCGCACCGTTTATTTCTCCATCCTCGTCGCCCATGTATCCATCGCCGTCGCCATTCCGGTTCTGGCCCCGTGGACGGCCTTCAGGGCGCTCAAAGGCCGGTTTGACAAGCACCGCAAAATGGCCCGCTGGACCTTGCCGTTGTGGCTTTATGTTTCGGCTTCCGGCGTTATCGTTTATGTAATGTCGGTTCACCTGTTTCCCGCTCCGGGCATAGCGATGTGATGACAAATAACTCTGATTTTTATTCCGGGTTCGCCGATGTCGCCGCCGGCGATGCCGCCGGGAGCCAACTCAGAGGGTGGGCGGCGCTGGCGACAGCCTCCCTGGCGACAGCAGGCATCTTCGCGCTGCTGCTGGCGCTGTCGAGGATTCCCGGCGTTGAAGGCGTGTTTCCGTGGCCGCTGGACTTCTTCCACAAGGGGCTGGTGATCCATGTGGTGTTTTCATTCGTGGTGTGGTTCCTGTCGGTCTTCGGCGGACTGCTTCATCTGGCCGCTCTCAAGATATCCGGCGGCGCCCCGCGATCGGATAATCTCGGTAAGGCGGCGGTCGCCGGAACCGCGCTGTCATGCGTCCTGTTGTTCGTTCCCGCTTTCCTTGATCGCGGCGAGGCTTCGCTCAATAACTATGTGCCTGTGATCATTAATCCCCTCTACTACGCCGGCGTTGCGGCGCTGGCGATAAGCATCGGGCTGGCGGCGCTGCGGCTGCTGGTCAACCTTGCCGGACGGGCCGGTCCCCTGGAGCCGGTTTGTTTCGGCATCGTTTGCGCCGCCGTGATTTATCTTGCGGCATTGGCCTGCGGAGCTTTTGCTCTGGGGAGTCTGTGGGGGACCGAAGCCTCTCACGCCTTTAACGAGGACCTGTTCTGGGGCGGCGGCCATCTGTTGCAGTTCGTCAATGTGTCGTTGTTGCTGACAGCGTGGTACATGCTCGGACGCCTGAGCATCGGCAATGTTATCGGCGACGGAGCGTACCGGGCGTCGTTGATGTTGCTGGCGCCGGCGGCGCCGGCGGCGATAATGCTCTATTTTATCTTTGAGGCCTTCTCGGCGGAGCAGACGATAGCCTTCACCAATCTTCAGTACGCGCTGGCACCGCCGACGCTGCTGGCCGCCGTCGCCGGGCTTTTCGGGACGCTCGGCATACGCAGGAAAGGCCGGGCGTTCCCATGGAAAGAGCCGGCCTTTCTGGCGCTGGTTCTGTCGCCCCTGGTATTCGGCGCCGGCGGCATGCTCGGCCTGTTCGTTGACGGCGCCGACACCCGCACTCCGGCCCACTACCACGGCGTCATCGCCGGCATTAATCTGGCCTTCATGGGGCTGTTTTACGCCTTGTTCCTGCCCCTGCTGGGGCGAACGGTGAAGCGGGGCAAGGCGCTGTCGGCCCAATTCTATCTGTTCGGCGGCGGACAGTTTTTCGCCTGTATCGGCTTGTTCCTGGCCGGAGGCTACGGCGCGCCGCGCAAGACCGCCGGCGCCGCGCAGGGACTTGAAGCCTTCTGGGCCGTCGTCGGCATGTATATGAACGGCGTCGGAGCGTTGGTCGCGGTGATCGGCGGCGTCATGTTTATCTGGACGGTGGCAGCCGCCCTTCTACGAAAACCCGCGCCATAAAAGTTTCGGCATGATATGTGTAAAATCGACGAGGCAAATGGGGGGATGAAATGCGGCAAGACGAAGAACAACCGGTAACCGCCGGGGACGTCGTCTTATTGAAGTCTCCCGAGGATGTGGCCGCCTTCGCCCGCGTCAGGGACTACGCCGTCCTGCTCAAGCCCAGAGTAATGTCGCTGGTGGTGTTCAGCGGAGTCGCCGGCCTGTACATGGCGCCGGGCAAACTGGATTTATGGACCGCGCTCAATGCGATCCTCTACATCGCCATCGGCGCCGGTGGTTCCGGGGCCGTTAACATGTGGTATGACCGCGACATTGATCTGGAAATGTCGCGCACCAAGAACCGCCCTGTTCCCGCCGGGCGCATGGCGCCGAGTCATGCGCTGTGGGTGGGGACGGTTTTGTCGGTGCTGTCGGTGGCGGCGATGACGATGCTGGTAAACAAGGCGGCGGCGGCGCTGCTGGCGTTGACCATCGTCTATTACGTCTTCATCTACACCATGTGGCTGAAACGGCGCACCCCCCAGAACATCGTTATCGGCGGCGCTTCCGGAGCCTTTCCGCCGATGATCGGCTGGGCGGCGGTGACCGGAAGCGTAGACATCGGCTCAATAGCCTTGTTCGCCATTATATTCATTTGGACGCCGCCCCATTTTTGGGCGCTGGCGCTGTACCGGTGCAGCGACTACGCCAAGGCCGGAGTGCCGATGCTGCCGGTAGTGTCCGGGGTGCGGGCCACCAAAAAGCAAATCCTGGCTTATAGCGTGTTGCTGGTTCCGGTGACGCTGATGCCCGTGTATCTAGGCATGGCGGGAATTTTTTATGGCGCGGCGGCGCTGGCGCTCGACGGATGGCTGCTGCGTCACGCGCTGCGCGTCTGGGGCGATGAGTCCGAAATCCAGGAAGCGACCGCCAAGCCGATGTTCCTGTATTCCATCCTTTACCTGTTTCTGATCTTTGTTTTCATGATGGCCGACAAGGCGTTTTTCCAATCAATATGAACTCTAATTCCCACTACCGACAGCTTGTCGCCCGTTTCCAACGCCTGATGACGCTCGGCGACGCAGAGGCGATGCTGCAATGGGACTGGGCGGCGATGATGCCGAGCGGCTCGGCGGAAGCCAGAAGCGAACAACTTGCGGTGATGAAGGCCATCGGTCACGGCCTCCTGGTCTCCCCGGAGATTGAGGAACTGCTGGAGGCCGCAGAGAGCGACGGCGGACTCGACATTCGGCAGACTGCCAACCTGCGTAGAATGAAGCACATGTGGCTTCATGAGTCTGCTCTGACCGAGGATATGGTGACGGCGCTGTCAAAGGCGTCCTCGAAATGCGAGACGGCATGGCGCACGGCCCGGCCCGAAAGCAATTTCGCCGCCGTCAGGCCCGGCCTGGAAGCCCTGCTGGATCTGGTGCGCGAGGCCGCCGCCGCCAAGGCCGAAAGACTCGGTCTCAGTCCTTATGACGCGCTGCTCGACAAATACGATCCGTCGGCCGGATCGGATGATATCGACGCCGAGTTTTCCGATCTGGAGGCCTTCCTGCCCGATTTTCTGAAAGAAGTTCTTCTGCGGCAGGCGCAGAGGCCCGCCGCGATTGTTCCTCGGGGGCCGTTCCCGGTGAACCGGCAGCGGCGCTTGAGCATGCGCCTGATGACGGCGCTGGGGTTCGACTTCACCCATGGTCGCCTGGATGTCAGCCTGCATCCCTTTTGCGGCGGCTCCCCCGATGACGTGCGCATCACCACCCGTTACGACAAGAATGATTTTACCTCTTCAATCATGGGCGTTCTGCACGAGACCGGCCATGCCCTTTACGAGATGGGCCTGCCGAAAGAATGGCGCGGTCAGCCGGCGGGACGGGCGTCGGGCATGTCCATTCATGAGAGCCAGTCGCTGTTGATCGAGATGCAGGTTTGCCGCAGCCGCGACTTCCTGTCCTTCGCCGCGCCGTTGTTCGCCGAGGCATTCGACGGCGAAGGCCCGGCCTGGGAAGCGGATAACCTGTTCAATCTCTATACCAAAGTCGAGCCGGGGTTCATCCGCGTCGTTGCCGACGAAGTCACCTATCCGTCCCACGTCATTCTTCGCTATCGACTCGAAAAGGCGATGATCGCCGGCGATCTCCGGGTCGCCGATCTGCCGGCGGCATGGAACGACGGCATGAAGCGTATGTTGGGTTTGACCCCGCCCAACGACCGGGAAGGCTGTCTTCAGGATATCCACTGGTTCGGCGGCGACTGGGGCTATTTCCCCACTTACACCCTGGGGGCGATGGCGGCGGCGCAACTCTTTGAAGCGGCCAGGAATTCAAACGAGGGAATCGTCGAAGGCATTCGCCGGGGCGACTTTGTCCCCCTGCTGGCGTGGCTGCGCGAAAACGTCCACGGCAAAGGCTCGCTGCTTACGTCCCATGACCTGATGACCGAGGCGACAGGCCGACCGCTCAACCCGGACGCCTTCAAGAGGCACTTGCGGCAGCGATACTTGGCGTGAGACAAAACAACTTACATGAAAAAAATGCCCGTGAAATACGTCTCTACCCGCAGCAAGGCGCCGGCCCTTCCCTTTGACGACGTGTTGCTGGCCGGTCTGGCCCGTGACGGCGGTCTTTATGTCCCCGATGCCTGGCCTCAATTTTCCGCCGACGACATCCGCGCCCTTAAAGGTTTGCCCTACGCCGAGCAGGCGACGCGGGTGATGGAGCCGTTCCTCGGCGGCTGCATCGACAGCGATGATTTCGCCGCCATGACCGCCGACGCTTACCGGGGCTTTTCCCATCCCGATGTGGCTCCCCTCAAACAACTGGATGAAACCGGCGACTTGTGGCTGATGGAATTGTTCCATGGACCGACGTTGGCCTTCAAGGATTACGCCCTGCAATTGGTCGGACGCCTGTTCGATCATGTGCTGAAAAATCGCGGCGAGCGTCTGACCATTATCGGCGCCACCTCGGGCGACACCGGCTCGGCGGCCATTGAGGCCTGCCGGGACCGTGACGCCCTTGAGGTCTTCATCCTTCATCCCAGGGGCCGGGTGTCCGAGGTGCAGCGTCGCCAGATGACCACGGTGGCCTCTCCCAACATTCACAACATCGCCGTCGAAGGCTCCTTCGATAACTGTCAGAACATGGTGAAAGCCATGTTCAACGATCAGGCCTTCCGCGACCGCTGCCGCCTCGGCGCCGTCAATTCGATCAACTGGGCGAGAATCATGGCCCAGATATCCTATTACTTCATTGCCGGGGTAAAGCTGGGCGCTCCCGACAGGCCGGTTTCCTTTGCTGTTCCCACCGGCAATTTCGGCAATGTCTTCGCCGGGTACGCCGCAAGCAGGATGGGGCTTTCGGTGAAGCGTCTTGTGATCGGCTCCAACCGTAACGATATCCTGTACAGGTTTCTGAAAACCGGCATCATGGAAACCGGCGCCGTGCATTCGACCATCAGTCCCAGCATGGATATCCAGATATCCAGCAATTTCGAGCGCCTGCTGTTCGACCTGTTGGGGCGGGACGGAAGCCGGGTAACGGAAGTCATGGATAAATTCAGCAAAACCGGCTCTTTCGGATTGGAGCGGGCGACCCTCGATGAAGCCCTTTCGCTGTTTGACGGCGAGCGTTTCGATGACGAGGAGACCAAGGCGATGATTAGAACTATTTACCGGGAAACCGGGGAATTGCTTGATCCTCACACGGCGGTCGGCGTCGCCGCCGGTCGCGCCGCCATAGGCAAAGGCGCCGGGGGGCCGATGATTGCTCTGGCCACCGCCCATCCCGCCAAATTTCCCGACGCCGTGGAGGAAGCCACGAGGGTCCGCCCCAAGCTGCCGCCTCATCTGGCCGACCTGCTGGAACGCACGGAGCGCCTGCATACTTTACCCAACGACCTGAACGCGGTGCGGGACTATATCTCGGACAGCCTGCGATGACCGTCCGCGTTTCAACCCTTGCCAACGGCCTCCGCGTAGTCAGCGATCCCATGGACTCCGTCGAGACAACGTCTGTCGGCATCTGGATCGAAGGCGGCTCCCGCTACGAGACCCTTGAAAACAACGGCGTTTCCCATCTGCTTGAACATATGGCCTTCAAGGGCACCAAAAGGCGCAACGCCAGGGAAATCGCCGAGGAAATCGAGTCCGTCGGCGGCCATATCAATGCCTACACCTCACGCGAGAACACTTCTTTTTACGCAAAAGTCCTCAAGGAAGATATGGCGTTGGCGGTCGATATCATCGCCGACATCATCCGGAATCCTCTCATGGACGAGGAAGAACTGACCAATGAGCGCGCCGTTATCATCCAGGAAATCAATCAGGCCGACGACACCCCTGATGACATCATCTTTGACCACTTTCAGAAGACCGCCTTTCCTGACCAGCCCGTAGGCCGGCCGGTCCTGGGGTCGTTGGAAGTGGTGAGCAACATACCGCGCCAAGACATCATCGACTATTTGAACGTCCACTACACGGCGCCGGGGATGGTCCTGGCGGCCTCGGGACGGGTCGATCATGATCGGCTGGTTGAACTGGCGGAAACCCACTTGTCGGAACTGCCGGACGGCGTCCCCTGCCCTCCCGGCAAACTCAGCTACGCAGGCGGCGACTACCGCGAGGAGCGTGATCTGGAACAGGCGCATGTGGTTATCGGCTTTAACGGCGTGGGGTTCAAAGACCCCGACTTCTACCCTGCTTCGGTGCTGTCAACGCTGTTCGGCGGCGGCATGTCGTCGCGTCTGTTCCAGGAAATCCGCGAGAAGCGCGGTCTGGTCTACAGCATCTACTCATTCCTGTCGTGCTATGCCGACGGCGGCGTCCTCGGCGTCTACGCCGGCGCCGGCGAGAAAGAGATGATCCGGGTAGTCCCCCTGATCTGCGAGGAAGCCCGGAAAATCTGTTGCGACGTCACCGACAAGGAAGTGGTCCGCGCCCGCGCCCAGATCAAGTCCGGCATCCTTATGTCCCTGGAAAGCACATCATCGCGCTGCGAACAGCTTGCCCGTCAGATGATGGTTTTCAAACGACCTCTTGCCATTGATGAAATTATCGCCGGCGTCGAAGCGGTGCAGGCGTCCGACATCAAACGGGTGGCGGAACGCCTGATCTCGTCCACGCCGACGCTCACCGCGCTCGGCCGGATCGCGCACATCGAAAGCTACGCCGGCGTAGCGGAGCGATTAAAGTAGGGAATTATGGGGAGGTCTTGATGGACAAAAAAGAAGACGAAGCGCCCAAGGGCGGCAAGAAGAAAATGATCATCATCATCGTCGCCGCCCTGATCGTTCTGGCAGCCGGCGGCGGCGGGGCTTATTTCTTTATGTTCGCCGGCCACGGCGATGAAAAAGATCAGGGATCGACGCTGGCGGTCATTGATTTGCCGGAACCGCCTGTTCTCCACGAAATGGGACAAATAATCGTCGATCTGAAGACCGACAAGTGTACTTCGCCGTTCATCAAGCTGAAACCGATGATCGAGATATCAGCTTCCTACATACCGCAGTTCAAGGAGAAAGAGGCGAAAATCATCGACGCCCTTCAGGTCTTCCTGCGTTCATTGACGCGCTCCGAAGTGGTCGGCAAGGAAGGAGTCGACAGGCTGCGCGGCGGATTTGCCGAAGTCATCGACCGCGAGCTGGCCCCGGCCAAGATACGAGCCGTCATGTTCAAGGAATTTATTTTACAATAGGGCCGACTCCGCCCTTGATGCGGGAGGCCAGGGAGGCGGCCATGAAGGGGTCCAGATCGCCGTCGAGCACTCCTTGCGTATTGGAAGTCTCGACATTGGTGCGCAAATCCTTGACCATCTGGTAGGGTTGCAGGACGTAGGAGCGTATCTGATGGCCCCAGCCGATATCGGTCTTGGCGTCATGCTGGGCCTGGGCCTCGTCCTCGCGTATCTTCAACTCGCGTTCATAGAGGCGCGCCCTCAGCATGGCCATGGCGGCGGCCCGGTTCTTGTGCTGGGAGCGGTCGGTCTGGCACTGGACGACGATGCCGGTGGGCAGGTGGGTCATGCGCACGGCGCTGTCGGTCTTGTTGACATGCTGGCCGCCGGCGCCGGATGACCGGTAGGTATCGATCCGCAAATCTTTGTCGTTCACCTCGATCTCGATATTGTCGTCGATCACCGGATAGACCCATATCGAGGAGAAGCTGGTATGGCGCCGGGCGCTTGAATCATAGGGCGATATCCGCACCAGCCGATGGACGCCGCTTTCGGTCTTGAGCCAACCGTAGGCGTTGTTTCCCTTGATCTTGAGGGTGGTCGATTTGATGCCGGCGCTCTCGCCGGCGCTTTCCTCGATCCACTCCACCTTGTAGCCGCGCCGCTCGGCCCAGCGCACATACATGCGCTGCAACATCTCGGCCCAGTCCTGGGCCTCGGTGCCGCCGGCGCCGGCATGGACCTCCAGATAACAGTCGTTGGCGTCGGCCTCTCCCGACAACAAGGATTCCAGCTCCGCCTCGGCGGCGGCGGCATGCGCCGCCGTCAGCGCCGTCTCGGCCTCGGCGATTACGCCGGCGTCGCCTTCCGCTTCGCCCATCTCCAGCAGTTCGATATTATCGGCGAGTTCGCGCTCAAGGGAGCGGATGGAGCTGATGCCGCTGATGAGCATGGTGCGTTCGCGCATAATCTCCTGCGCTTTGGCCGGACTGTTCCACAAGTCGGGATTTTCGGCCTCGGCGTTTAATTCATCCAGGCGCCGCACCGCGTTGTCGTAGTCAAAGATGCCTCCTCAACAGTTCCAGCGACTGTTTGATGTCTTGAACCAATGATTCTATCTCGGCGCGCATGGGCGGAAGACTCCCTGAAAGTAAGCAACAATGATCTTTTATCCGGGATGCGGGACCGGGGCAATGATCATAATACCAATGGCCGTAAAGAATGACTCTGAAAAATTCTCCCCCTTTTTAAGGGGGAGTTAGAGGGGGTATGAAGAGGGAATTATCAGCCTGTGTGTTTTGACACAGAGGCACAGAGGCACAAAGAAGATCAAGTAAAGTTTATTCTTGCTTTCTCTTTTTCTCTCTACCCTCCTCTGTGTCTCTGAGCCTCTGTATTTCATAAAACAGTGCTTATTCCGATCAACGCGCCGGGTGTTAGGGGATATCGGCAGCAACCTCCCCCCCCCCCCTAATCAACCGCATGTTCCGCGTTCAGTAACAAATCGCCGAACAATTTTACCAGATTCTGGTCCAATCCATCCTTCATTTCCGACATGATCTCCAGGGCTTTTTCCGGAGGAAACGGCGGCTTGTAGGCGCGGCGGTCGTTAAGCGCTCCGTAGATATCGACGATGGAGGCCATACGCGCCAGATCGTTCAATTCCTTGCCCTTCAGGCCATAGGGATAGCCGCTGCCGTCCAGTTTTTCATGGTGTTGAAGGGCGATGATGGTGATCCCCTTGCCGATGTCGGGCGACCTGTCAAAGACGGCCTTGGAATGGAGAACATGATCCCGCATCAACGGCCACTCCTCGGCGGTCAGCTTGGCCGGTTTGTTGAGAATCTCAATCGGCACCAGGGACTTGCCGATGTCGTGGGCCAGCCCTCCGACGGCCAATGTCTTGAGGTCGTCTCCCCGGATGCCCATGGCGTGGCCGAGCATGGAAAGGTGGATGGAAACGCGCATGCTGTGGACATAGGTGTAATCGTCATGATCGCGCAAACCGTTCAGGATGCCGCCGAACCGGTTGGAGCTGACGGCCTCGATCAACGGCCCGCTGCTTTCCTCGATTTGCGAAAGGGGCAAGGGCTGGCCGTTGCGGACGACGTGAAAACTGTTCCTGAAGACGCTGACGGTTTCCCGGAGAACGGCGGCTTGAATCGGCGGAAGACTGTCCCAGCCTTTCTCAACCGAGCTGTTGGCCATGCGCGAAACGGTTTCAAGAAATATGCTCTTGCGCAGCGGCCATGTGTGGAAAGCGTCAGGCTTCGCCTGTTTTGCTTCCTCGTGATCTTCCGGGCGCTGGGAATGGGTGACGATAAGGGCCGGGATATGATTTAATTTTTCAGTTTCATGTATTTTCTTGAGAAAAGCGACTCCTCCCACAGGCTGCAATTTTGTGTCGATGATGATGGCGGACGGGGGACTTGACAGCATCCTCTCCAACGCTCCGTCGGCGGTATCGAAGGCCGAAACCAGATAAAACGGAGAGAGCGCCCCGAAAGCGTCATTCCTGAAGATGTCGTTGCCGCTGAAAACGGAAACCTTGATAACCCGGCCTGAGGCCGGGTCGGTTTGCGGCGTACTGTTTTGCATAATGAACCCCGGACGTCGGAGGACTATAGCACGATACATTCAACATAGTATTATTATAATATGCTCCGGCCGGTGACCGCTCCAAGCCAACTTGCATGGCGTAAAATGGTATGCTAGACAACAGTCGCCTTTCGGGCGGGGGCGTTCAGTTTCTTCGGAAGCTTGTCGGTTCCTGTAGTTTTTTTGGAAATCGGAGTTTTTTCAGGTGTCATCCGGGATTTCAGGCGCGACCGGACTCGCTGGCCGCTATGTCACGGCTCTGTTCGAGTTGGCGCAAGAGCACAAGCAACTCGACCGGATAGCCGAAGACCTTAAAAATCTGGGAAAGATGATTCGCGAAAGCGATGACCTTTACCGCGTAATCCGTTCACCGATGTTGACTAGAACCGAGCAGGGGAAAGCCATGGAAGGCCTCCTGAAAAAGGCCGGCATGTGCGATCTGACCGAACGCTTCGTCGGCGCGGTTGTTCATAATCGTCGCCTGTTCGCCTTGCCGTCGATGATTCACGTTTTCATGAATATGCTGGCGAAACATCGCGGCGAGACCACCGTCGAGGTGACCTCAGCCGTCAAATTGAGCGCCGAACAATTAAACGATATAACCGCTTCCCTGCAAAAAGCGGTGGGCGGCAAGGTAGTCGTTGAAGCCGACGTCGATTCCGGTCTGCTCGGCGGCTTGATCGTCAAGGTCGGCTCGCGCATGGTCGATAGTTCGCTCAACACCAAACTGCAACAGTTACGGCTTGCTATGATAGGGGTTAGGTAATGGAAATACGGGCCGCCGAAATCTCCGCAATTCTAAAAGAACAGATCGAAAATTTTGGAACCGAGACCGATGTCGCCGAGGTAGGCAAGGTATTGTCGGTCGGCGACGGCATCGCCCGCGCCTTCGGGCTGGATAATATCCAGGCCGGCGAAATGGTTGTGTTTCCCGGCGGCATCAAAGGAATGGCGCTGAACCTGGAAGCCGACAACGTCGGCATCGTCATCTTCGGCAATGACCGCACCATCAAGGAAGGCGATACCGTCAAACGCACCGGCGACATCGTTGACGTGCCGATAGGCAAAGAGCTGCTGGGCCGCGTCGTTGACGGCCTGGGCGAGCCGATTGACGGCAAAGGTCCGATCAAGGCCGCAGCGCGGGCGCGCGTCGAGATCAAGGCGCCGGGCATCATTCAGCGCAAGTCGGTGCATGAGCCTGTGCAGACCGGCATCAAGGCCATCGACAGCCTGATCCCCATCGGACGCGGTCAACGCGAGTTGATCATCGGCGACCGCCAGACCGGCAAGACGGCAGTCATCATCGACACCATCATCAATCAGAAAAAAATCAACGAGACCGGCGACGAATCCCAGAAATTATATTGCATCTACGTCGCCATCGGACAAAAACGCTCGACGGTGGCGCAACTGGTCAAGACCCTGGAAGATAACGGCGCGATGGAGTATTCAATCGTCGTCGCCTCCACCGCTTCCGAGCCGGCGCCGTTGCAGTTCCTGGCGCCGTACACCGGCTGCACCATGGGCGAGTACTTCCGCGACAACGGCATGCACGCGGTGATCTTCTACGACGATCTTTCCAAACATGCCGTAGCCTATCGCCAAATGTCGTTGTTGCTGCGCCGCCCGCCCGGACGCGAAGCCTATCCCGGCGATGTCTTCTACCTGCATTCACGCCTCCTTGAACGCGCCGCCAAAATGAGCGATGCCGCCGGCGCCGGCTCGCTGACGGCGCTGCCCGTCATTGAGACCCAGGCCGGGGACGTTTCGGCTTATATCCCGACCAACGTCATCTCGATCACCGACGGCCAGATATTCCTGGAGACCGAGTTGTTCTACAAGGGCATCCGCCCGGCGGTGAACGTCGGCCTGTCGGTGAGCCGCGTCGGCTCCGCCGCCCAGGTCAAGGCGATGAAGCAGGTGGCCGGCAAGATCAAGCTGGAACTGGCTCAGTACCGCGAGATGGCGGCTTTTGCCCAGTTTTCATCGGACCTCGATCAGTCAACGCAGAAACTGCTTGCCCGTGGCGAGCGGCTGACCGAACTCCTCAAGCAACCGCAGTATTCTCCGCTGTCCATAGAGGAACAGGTAGTCAGCATTTTCTCCGGCGTCAGAGGGTATCTCGACGGCATCGCCATCAAGGACGTAACCCGTTTTGAAGACGCCCTGCTTGATGAAGTGCGTGTCAACGGCGCCGACATCCTTGCCTCCATCCGCACGGAGAAGGCGTTGTCGAAAGAGACCGAAGCCAAGCTCGCCAAGTTGATTGAAAACTTCCTCAAGACGTTCAGCTAAAGTCAGGGGCCGACCGGAATAACGCCTAATGCCGAATCTCAAAAATCTCAAGATACGGATTAAAAGCGTCAAATCGACGCAGAAAATTACGGCGGCCATGAAGATGGTGGCCGCCGCCAAGCTGCGCCGCGCCCACGAGAACGCCGAGGCGTCGCGCCCCTATGCCTCGCGCATGGAACGCATGATCGGCTCGCTGGCGAAAGCGTCAGCCGGCAACGAAGGGGCGCCGCCGATGTTGGCCGGAACCGGCTATGATCAAACCCATTTGATTGTGCCGTTCACCGCTGATCGCGGCCTTTGCGGCAGTTTCAACGGCTCGATCATCCGCGAAACGCGGAAAATGGCCAACGAACTCAGGGGGCAGGGCAAAACGGTCAAGCTGTTTTGCGTCGGCCGCAAAGGGCGCGAGGCGCTGAAACGCGAGTTCGGGGACAACATCATCGAACATGTCCAGGGCATCGGTCGCCGATCAGTGACCTATGGAGAGGCCGCCGAATTAGGCGAAAAGATCGCCATCTTGTTCGAGTCCTGCCAGTTTGATGTATGCACTTTTATCTTCAATCGTTTTAAGTCGGCGATGACCCAGGTGCTTACCCGCCAGCAGATTATTCCGTTTATCGCTTCCCCCGGCCAGGATGACGAGGAAGATGACGACGACAGATTCAGGGCGTCCTTTATCTTCGAGCCTGAGGAAGCTGACATTTTGGCCGAGTTGCTGCCGCGCAACATCGGCGTCCAGATGTTCCAGGCGCTGGTGGAGAGCGCCGCCTCGGAACACGGCGCCAGGATGACCGCTATGGACAGCGCGACACGCAACGCCGGCGAAATGATCGACAGCCTGACGCTTATCTACAACCGGACCCGTCAGGCATTTATTACCAAGGAGTTGATCGAGATCATCTCCGGCGCGGAAGCACTTTGAATTAATTATGTTTTTAACGCTGAAAGGCGACAGGAGCGTCAGCGATGACTAAAAAGAACACAGGCATAGTTACCCAGGTCATGGGCGCCGTCGTCGACGTCGCCTTCCATGATGACCTGCCGGAAATCCTCAATGCGCTGCATTGCAAAAACCAGGGCAAACTTTTGGTCCTGGAGGTGGCGCAGCACCTCGGCGAGAAGTCGGTCAGGACCATCGCCATGGACTCGACCGAGGGACTTCAGCGCGGCGAAGAAGTCACCGACACCGGCGGACCGATCACCGTGCCGGTCGGCCCCGAGACCTTGGGGCGCATCATGAATGTTATCGGCGACCCCATTGATGAACGCGGCCCGATCAAGACCAAGACAAGAGCGCCGATTCACGCCGAGGCTCCTAATTTTGTCGATCAATCCACCGAATCGGAAATTCTGGTCACCGGCATCAAGGTCGTCGATCTGGTCTCTCCTTACGCCAAGGGCGGCAAGATCGGACTGTTCGGCGGCGCCGGCGTCGGCAAAACCGTCATCATCATGGAACTGATCAATAATATCGCCAAGGCTCACGGCGGTTACTCGGTGTTCGCCGGCGTCGGCGAACGCACCCGCGAGGGCAACGATCTCTACCACGAGATGATCGAGTCCGGCGTTATCGACCTGAAAGGCGACAAATCCAAGGCGGCGCTGGTCTACGGCCAGATGAACGAGCCGCCGGGAGCGCGCGCCCGCGTCGGCCTGACCGGCCTCACCCTGGCTGAATACTTCCGCGACCAGGAAGGACAGGACGTGCTGCTGTTCATCGACAACATATTCCGCTTCACCCAGGCCGGCTCCGAGGTTTCGGCGCTGTTGGGCCGCATCCCCTCGGCGGTAGGCTACCAGCCGACGCTGGCCACCGACATGGGCAATCTTCAGGAACGCATCACCTCGACCAAGAAAGGGTCGATCACCTCGGTGCAGGCTATCTATGTGCCTGCCGACGATCTTACCGACCCGGCGCCCGCCACATCGTTCGCCCACCTGGACGCCACTACCGTGCTGTCGCGCCAGATCGCCGAGTTGGGCATCTATCCGGCCGTCGATCCCCTTGATTCGACCTCGCGCATGCTGGACCCCAGAGTCATCGGCGAAGAGCATTACAATGTGGCGACAAAAGTCCAGATGATCCTGCAAACGTACAAATCCCTACAGGACATCATCGCCATTCTCGGCATGGACGAACTTTCCGAAGACGACAAGCTGACCGTCTCCCGCGCCCGCAAGATTCAGCGCTTCATGTCCCAGCCCTTCTTCGTCGCCGAAGTGTTCACCGGCAGTCCGGGCGTGCTGGTGTCTCTCGAAGACAATATCAAGGGCTTCAAGAGCATCATCGACGGCGAATACGATCACCTGCCCGAGGCCGCTTTCTACATGGTGGGCACCATCAGCGATGTCGTGGAAAAGGCCAAGAAAATGGCGGCGGAGGCGGCGTAAATGGGCGAAACGGTGGAATTCGAACTGGTGACGCCGGAAAGGCTCATGCTTGCCGAGGATGTCGATATGGTCGTCATCCCCGGCAGCGAGGGCGACTTCGGCGTCCTGCCCGAACATTCGCCGATGATTTCCACCGTCCGCCCCGGCGTCGTCAATATTTACAGGAAAGGCGCAATAATCCGGCGCGTCTTCGTCTCCGGCGGCTTCACCGAGGTCGGCCCGGAGCGTTGCACCCTGCTTGCCGAAAAGGCGATGGATATCGGCGACATTAACCGCGACAGCGTCAATGCCGATCTGGCGGACGCCCAGGCTCGCCTGCGATCCGCCCAGCCGGGAGGCGCTACGGCCAAATCCATAGAAAGAAAAATCCGCATCGCCGAAGCCATGCTGGCGGCGGCGGCAAGCGTAAACAAGACCGGGCATTAGGGGTAATTGCAATTATCGGCCTATGTGTTTTGACCACAGAGGCGCAGAGGCGCAGAGAAGATCAAGCGAAGTTTTCTTCCTGCTTTTTCTTTTTCTCTACCCTCCTCTGTGTCTCTGAGCCTCTGTGGTCCATAAAACAGTGCTTATTTCAGTCAACGCGCCGGGTGTTAACAGGCTGATTTTATTTCACGCACTTTGAGGATGAGGGTCACTACCGATTTTTAAGGCTCTTGACCCCGACGAGAGATTGACCCGACGGGAGATAACCCGTGGGTTGCCGTGGGTTATCCGCGCCGGCCTTGCGTCGCAGGTCATGGAAACCCTTACTATCGGGCCGTTCCTCGTCGCCTATGCTTTGACCCTTGACGCCGGCAATGTCGTCATCGGGTTTTTGGCCGCCATTCCGTTCCTGACCCAGTTTTTACAGCTACCCGCCGTGATCCTTATCGAGAAGGTTCGCAAGAGACGGCTGATTTCTTTTGTTTTTGCCGCGTTAAGCCGGCCGATGGTGCTGGTAATGGCGCTTGCCGCGTTCATGCCGGAACCGTTCTGGGCGCTGACGTTTCTGATCATCGGGCTGACATTCCGCTATAGCCTGGGCGCCGTGGTCGCCTGCGGATGGAACTCGTGGATGCGCGACATCATTCCCGAAAAACGCATGGGCCGCTTTTTCGCCCAACGGCAAAAGCTGATGACCATATTGGGGGTGGTTATCAGCTTACTGGGCGCATTGCTGATCGATAATTGGGGCGAATGGCAGCCGGAAGGACGCCTGATCGCCTATCCCGTCCTTCTGGTGATTGCTTTTTTCGCAGGCGTCTACAGCACCTACTGCCTGCGGAAAATTCCCGAACCGCCGATGTCGGAGGCGGCGGCCATTAACCTTTATGATCGCCTGACCCTGCCGTTCAGAGACCGCAACTTCCGGCGGCTGATCATGTTTCTGGCGCCGTGGAACTTCGCGGTCAATCTGGCGGCGCCGTTCTTCACCGTCTACTTGTTCGAGCGTCTTGACTTAAGCCTTACGACCGTCACCCTGCTGATGATAATCAGTCAGACCGCCAATGTGCTGATGATTCGGCGTTGGGGGGTGATTGCCGACCTGTTTTCCAACAAATCCGTACTCCGGGTGTGCGCGCCGCTGTTTATCATTTGTATCTTCGCCTGGACGTTTACGGCGTTTCCCGAGAAGCACGCTTTGACCATCCCGTTACTGGTCGTCGTTCACATCTTCACCGGCATCGCCACGGCGGGAGTGACGCTGTCCACCTCCACCATTTCGCTGAAGCTGGCGCCGGCGGGCGAGGCCGCGTCCTATATGGCGGTGACGAGCCTTATCAATTCGTCGGCGGCCGGCATCGCGCCCATTATCGGCGGCCTGACCATCGACTTCTTCAACAATCAGGCGCTTTTCATGCTTCTCCAATGGTCGGGCGGAGAGGCGGGACCGGTCGCCGAAATCCTGAACCTCAGGCAATGGGATTTCTTTTTCATGTTTGCGACGTTGATCGGCGTCTATTCAATCCGCCGCCTTGCCTTGGTTGAAGAGGCCGGCGAGGTCGAGAAACGCATCGTCATCGACGAGCTTATTATTTCGATGCGCCAGAGCGTGAAAAACCTTTCCAGCATCGCCGGATTAAGGATGTTGACGGAATTTCCTCTAATCATGTTAAGGCGTCGGCGGCGCAGGCGCCTGAAATAATCCGGTGTTTTGATTCATTCGGGCGCATCATGATTGATTAAACCTTATCCTAAATTTTTTAATGTCATGCGCGGACTTGGTCCGGATAAACTGGAAACATTCTAATATACCAAATTTTAATCTACATGTGATGCAGGTCACTTTACTTTTGATGATTCCATCGTACAATAACCCTACAATTAATGTGTCTAAACGCAAGCGTGTGAAAGGCAGGTCGCCGTGACTTCATTCGAGTTCAGAGATGCTTCGGTCATGACCGGCGGCGCAGTCGTCGTGCGTTTCCTTTTTGTCCCCCCCC
>MIAA01000043.1:4297-24770 GCA_001830425.1 Rhodospirillales bacterium RIFCSPLOWO2_02_FULL_58_16 | reverse complement strand
CCCCCCCCCCCAGGAAAAAAGTCCTCTAGAGAGCGGCCGGCTACGGAACGAGGCGCGTCATGAGCAACGATTTGAAGACTCCAGGCATGGGCGCGCTGCTTGGCGCAGAGGAGAAAGTCGTGAGGGCCGAACTGAAAAACAGGCATATTTTATTTTTATCCTGCGGCGTTCTGCTCACGGTCTTTCTGCTTTCACTGATGTGGGAATTCGCGGGGGAGGGCTTGGTTCTGACTTTCCTGGGCATCGGCAATGCCGATGAACCTGCCCGCGAACACTGGCGCTACGTCGCTTTAATATCCTGCTTCACCGCCGTCGCCTTGATCGTCCCGACATGGGTGCTGATGCGAATAAATACCGGGCATAATCGTGCCGAAACGGCGCTGCTTAAAAGCGAAAAGTGGTTCTCGGCGGTAATGGACGCCTCGCCCGCCGGCATTTATCTGAAAGATATCGACGGACGTTTTCTTTTCGCCAACCGCCGTTATGAAACCTGGTGCGGCATAGAGGGCGGCGTCAAGGGCCGCACGGTCCATGACTTTTTCCCGAAGGGACAAGCCGACTTTCGCGCCTCCCAGGATCGCGAAGTGATCAAATCCGGTCGGGCCAGGGAATACGAAACCAATATGGATGTTCCGGGTAACGGCTCAATCACCGTCAACGTGATTACGTTTCCCGTTTTCGGCCACGATCATGCTGTGGTCGGCGTCGGCGCAGTCAATACCGATATCACCGCGCGCAAGAAAGCCGAGGACGTCTTTATCGGAATGATGGACAACGCCGTGCGCGCCAATCAGGCAAAATCCAACTTCCTGGCCCATATGAGCCACGAACTGCGCACCCCGCTTAACGCCATACTGGGCTTTGCCCAAATGATGGAGGAGCAGGTATTCGGCCCCCTCGGCGAGTCTCATTACGAGGAGTACGCGAAGGATATCAATGCCAGCGGCCGGCACCTGCTGAGCCTGATCAACGATGTTCTGGACCTCTCCAAGATCGAGGCGGGAAAGCTGGATATCCACCCGGAGCATTTAGACCTCCACGAAATCATCGCCACCTCTCTGGAAGTGGTCAGGGGAGAAGCGTCGGTCGAACAAAAAGTCATCTACACCGAGGTTGCCGAGACTCTTCCCCATCTGCTCGCCGACGGACGCATGGTCAAGCAGATGCTTTTGAACCTGCTGTCCAACGCCATCAAGTTCACTCCCGAGAACGGCAGGATCACGGTCGGCGCCGCCGTTGCCGTTGACGGCGGATTAACGCTTACCGTTTCCGATTCCGGCATCGGCATTGCCGAGGACCAGATGGCCAGGGTATTGACCCCGTTCGGCCAGATCGACAACGACTTGAATCGCCGGCACAAGGGCGCCGGCCTGGGCATCCCGCTGGTCATGGGACTGGCCAAACTGCACAACGGTTCCCTGGAGCTGAAAAGCGTTATCGGAGTCGGCACCAGGGCAACCCTCTACTTCCCCCCCGAGCGCGTCCTCCGCTGCGCCTAGATTTCCCGCAATTTAACCCCTCCTAACCTCCCCTTCGTAAGGGGAGGAACTTTTCTCCCCTCCTTAACAAGGAGGGGTTGGGGGAGGTTATGCCAGGGGTCGCCGTTAATGTGAAGATTGATTGGAATCGGCTGGGAAGTTAAAAAATTTTATGTTATAGGACGATTAAAGAGATTGCTTTTTACAATGGTTACACTAGAGGTTAGTCGGCATAATCCAACGCCACGGTCATAGCGGAAAGGAATTTGAACAATGACAACTAAAGTCGATAAAGGTGATATGGAAACCCCCGAACAGGAAGCGTTCAGCTTGTCGCAATCTGCGGTTATTCTTGATCAGTTCCGAAATGATCCGTCATTGCTCGCTTCGGCGTTGGAAAAGAATATGGAGCTTTGGGTCGCCATTCGCATGCTGGTTTCCCGCAAGGACAACAAGATGACGGTCGAGACCAGGGATAACCTGACAAAGCTCAGTAAATTCGTGGCGGAAACCACAATGAACCACGGGGTCGATATTTCATCCGAAACTCTCGACACATTGATTAACATCAACCTGCAGATATCAGAGGGTTTACTGGAGGGGGCGAACAAGGGCGGCGGCAAAGGCAAAGCCGGGAAGAAGAGCTGTTGTTGAAACAGAGCGCCTGCCGGTCATTTAATCCGGTGGGCGGATGTCCTTGGCCTCGCATGCGGTAAGGAAGAATCGTTCCCATTCCCTGACCGCCTCGTCGTTCTCGAACAAAGCATGGTTATGCTTGAGAATGTATTCGCGTGTTTTCTTTTGAAACGCCTTATCGACGCCCAGGCGCACAGCAATATCCACATACTCGGACGGCGTCTTGACGATGCAGTCGGTCAGTCCGATTTGTCGGCAAATGGCCGCGCAAACTCGCGTCCGCATCATCTCGCCCGGCATGGTGACCACCGGGGTGCCGACCGTCAGCGCCTCGATTGTCGTATTGCCGCCGCTGAATGTCGGCGGGTCAAGACAAACATCGACGCAGGCCATTAACGCCAGAAAATCCCCATGCTCCATAAACGGCGCGAATTTGATGCGCTCAACCACGTCGGGGATGCTTTCCTTGAAACGGGCCGTCAGAAGATTGCTCCAACTCTTTTCCGGATGCCGCACCAATAAAATATTACCCTTAGGGTCACGGCGCAGAATATCCGCCATGACGCCGTCAAAACCGGGGTGCATCCTGAACAGGTACTGGGCGAATAAATAGTAATTAATATCCTCGGCAAGACCGAAATCAGCGCGGCTCTTGGGTCGCTCGGAAACCTTCGGCTTGTAGTAATAAGTGGGCAGGGCTTTTAGCCGGAAAAGGGTTTCGCGATAGTGCTTTTCACCGCCCTCCGTTTCGAGAGCTTCCGAGGAAACAAAGTAATCCAGATTGGGAATGCCGGGGCTTACCGGATGACCCCAGGTCACGCATTGGACGGGCGCCAGTCTGGCGAAAGCCAGACAATATGAGAAGCTGTCCATGCCGATCTCGGGATAGACGATGACATCAAGCATCTCCCGGGCTATGGCCCGGCGCGCAACATCCAGATTCAGGGGGGCGCGTATTGTCTTGTCAGCGCCGGCGGCGATGGCGTTGGTCATCTCGTCCTCCACATGGGGAATGACGACAAGGGTTACATGGAATCGTCGGCGATCCAGTTTTGCAATGACGCCCTGCATCAGCCGGCCTATGGAATGTTCAAAGAAAAAGCGCGAGATGAACCCGACCTTGATTCTCGGCTCGTCTTTGCGGGGCCGGGGATTGTCGATATGGGGGGCGACAAAGCCGAGGCTTGGGCAGGCCTTCAAATGGAGGTCGGCCAATTTATCGTGAAACTTGCGGTCGGGCAGGCCGTGATAAGCCATGTAGAACAACATGGCGGCAAGATCAGACGGATCGTCAATGACCAGCCCGGCCTGTGACATGACATCAAGGCCGCGCTCCACCCGGCGGCGAAAGGCGTTGATCTGCCCCTGGGAGAAAAATACAGGCGGCATCGTCAGCGCCATCCACAGCCGCATCATGTCACGCGGCTGATAAGCCTGGGCCATGGCGTAATTGGCCAGCGCGCCGGTGAAGTTGCACTCCCGCAACAGGACATGACCAAGCTTGATCCAGGCATCCACACAAGCCGGATCGTTCAGGGTCGCCGCTTCGTAATGGCGCTTGGCGTCCTGTGTATCGCCCAGCTTGCGCAGCATATCGCCGGTGCTTACATACAGTCCTATGTTGCCGGGGTTTTGTTCAAGCGCCTTCTTCTGGCGCTCGACCTCTTCCCGCAGAGCGTCTGTCGCTGATTTCTGCTCACCGCCCATTATGCGGACACCCCCGATCAGTGATAGTATACTCAAGACTACGCTATTATTGAAATGCGGAGAATTTTTGATGCTGATCGGCGTACCCAAGGAAATCAAGGATAACGAGCACCGCGTCGGCATGACGCCGCCCAGCGTGCGTGAACTGATCCATCATGGCCATAAGGTCGTAGTCGAGAGCGGGGCCGGCCTCGGCATCGGCATTGATGACGGCGCCTATCGGGCCGCCGGCGCCTCCATCGCCGAGGCCGCCGCCCCGGTTTTTGAACAGGCCGACATGATCGTCAAGGTCAAGGAACCCCAGGCCGTTGAATATCCCATGCTGCGCAGCGGGCAGGTGTTGTTCGCCTATCTTCATCTGGCCCCCGACGCCCGGCAGACGCGGGCGCTGGCGGATTCCGGCGTCATCGCCATCGCCTATGAAACGGTGACCGACGGCAGGGGACATCTGCCCTTGCTGGCGCCGATGAGCGAAGTGGCGGGCCGCATGTCCATCCAGGCCGGGGCTAATTGCCTTGAGAAAGAACGCGGCGGCTCCGGCGTTTTGCTCGGCGGCGTCCCCGGCGTCGAGGCGGCCAGGGTGGTGATCATCGGCGGCGGCGTAGTCGGAACCAACGCGGCGCGCATGGCCATGGGCATGGAGGCCCGCGTCACCGTGCTGGATAAATCATTGGAGCGCCTACAGGCGCTGGACCTGCAATTCGGCTCGCGGATCAGCACCCTCTATGCGACGGTGGACGCCATCGAGCGGCAGGTAGCGGCCGCCGATCTGGCAATCGGCGCCGTCCTGGCGCCCGGCGCCGTCGCGCCCAAACTGGTCAGCCGCGAGATGACGGCGCGGATGCGTCCGGGATCGGTGATCGTTGACGTCTCCATCGACCAGGGCGGCTGCTTTGAGACATCTCGCCCGACGAGCCATTCCAGTCCCACCTATATTGAGGAAGGCGTGGTTCACTACTGCGTAACCAACATGCCGGGCGCCGTCGCCCGCACCTCGACCTTCGCCTTGAACAACGCCACCTTGCCCTTCATTGCCGCCCTGGCCGATAAAGGCTATCGACAGGCGATGCGGGAAGACCCCTGCCTGCTGGCCGGCCTCAATGTCCACAAGGGCCGCGTCACCTACCGGGCGGTGGCCGAAAGCCTGAACTATGACTACCTTCCGCCTGAAGAAGCGCTATGATTCTATCGACCGTAAAAAATGACTTGTGCAGGGAAAGAAAAATTCTCCCCTTCGAAGGAGTGTTTTGACCACAGAGGCACAGAGGCGCAGAGGAGGATAGAAAAAAAGAAAAAGCAGGAAGAAAACTTCACTTAATCTTCTCTGTGTCTCTGAGCCTCTGTGGTTAATAAAACCTGTTTTTTAAGCCGATGAGACTTCGTCATGTTGATTTCTTGATTCAAGACTCGCCGCTGCGGATCACGCCGACGATATAAAGGAAAGCGCCGGCGACAAGGATGCCGATCTGAAGACCGGGGACCTCGAAACTGCCGCGCCAGGCCAGCATGACGTTCATCATTCCCAGCAGCAGGAGACAGACGCCGAATATCTTGGTCTTGACGCCCCTTTTCGGGGCCTCGTCTTCAGGCATAGGCTTATCGTTCAACGCCTCGGCGGATTGTCGGGAACTCATCAGGTTTTATTCCTTTTTAATCTTGCCCTTGGAAATGATCTTTCTGATGTAATACAGAACGTCGGCGCGTTCCTTCTCATTTATAATTTCCCCCCAGGCCGGCATGGCCTGTCCCACGGCGTCGTCTTCGCCGATGCCGTTAATAATGGCGATATACAAATCCTCGTCTTTTTTACCCATTCTTTCGCCGTCGGCAAAACTGGGAGACCTGGGATTGAAGGGAACGCCCTCATAGCCGTGGCAAACGGCGCAGTATAATTCATAGATCATCTGCCCGTTGCGCCATTTCTCTTCGTTCAGTTTCTCGACCCCGGCGGCCGAAGCGAACGTTGACGAACCCCATAAAAGAGAAAACAGCGACAGAAAAACCAAAATGCGATTCATAAAATCCCCCCATGACTATAGCCGCCGTGAAGATCATAATAGACATAACCTCGGCGGCGCAAGTTAAGCCCTGTAAGTTAAGCTCTGTAAGTCAAATGAGACAAATGATCCTATGACGATCCCCAAAAGCGCCGCTATCGACGATGAAGGAGTCTGGAACCAGGTTCTTCGCCTCCCCCCCGGAAACGGCAACAAGCCGGCCTTGTTCCTTGACCGGGACGGCGTGGTGCTGGAAGAGGTCAACTATCTTCGCGCCGCCGGGGACGCCCGCCTGATCCCCGGCGCCGCCGAGACCATCGCCGCCGCCAACAGGCTTGCCGTCCCCGTGGTTATCATCACCAATCAGGCCGGCATCGCACGGGGCTATTTCGACTGGGAGGCATTTGCCGCCGTTCAGGACAAACTTCTCGCCGACCTCGCCGCCTTGGGCGCCTTCATCGACGGCGTCTTCGCCTGCCCCCACCATTCCATGGGCAATCCTCCCTACAATCATCCCGACCATCCGGCGCGCAAGCCTAATCCGGGAATGTTGCTGAGGGCGGCGACAATGCTTGAACTGGACCTTTCGCGCTCGTGGATCGTCGGCGACCGGGCCGGCGACCTGGGCGCCGGCCGCAACGCCGGACTAGCGGGAGGACTTCATGTACTGACCGGCCACGGCGGCGACGACGGCGAACGTCAGGCGGCGCAGGCCTTGGCCGGAGACGGCTTTATAGTTCTGACCGCCGACTCGATTGCAAAATCCCAAGAGGAGCTGCCTGTTCTGCAAAAATAAACAGGCCGGGAAGATCCCGGCCTGTTATTCAGCAAAATCTGGTCGATTTTACTTACTTCTTTGCACCCTTTTCGCACTCAGCCTTCTTCGCTGCGTCTTCGATCTTGGAACAATCAGCCTTTTCGCCTTCTGCGGCCATTACCGGGGCAACGCCGAAGCTGAGGACGAAAGCGAGCAAGGACGCGGCAATAAAACCTTTCTTCATTTTTTGAAACTCCAAACAAAAATTAAGGTGGAAGCGAATGTATGCAATAAATCATCGGAGAAAGCTAGTCAAAAGAAATGATTTTATATATTGGTTTATTAGATTATCCTCCCCGAAGCCATTCCATTTTCAGGATCGGCACAACGGGAACGCCTAAGGCGCAGGCTTGGCCGCTATCTGCTTTTGCATACTTTTGCGGGTTCGGAGAAACCGCATGGCCCGTTGCGCCACATGCAGCGGCAAGCCATCATAAATACGCAGCAAAGCCTCATTGTCCTCGTTGCTTCGCGCACCGTCGAAATTAGTAAGAATGAGAGTTTCGCCGAACATATCGTAATTCATCTCAACGGCTTTACAAACGATCGCCAGTTTCTCGCCTGTCGGATCAAACGCTGTTTGACGTGCGGTGCCGATATCGATTTTAGCGAGTCGCCCCAGGCCGGCGACAAATTCCGGCACTTTATCCTGGCGCAGCAATTGAAGCAGAAAACCGTTATCCAACTGGTTCAGCTTCTCCTTGCGGATAATGAAGCTCTCGGCCGGATCAGGATTTTTATCACTCCCCTGGGCGATAAACCATTGTTCCGTTTCCTTCATCAGCGCATCGACTTCCGCTTTATCCATATTGCCGCCGGCGTTGAGAATTTGTTCGCGCATGGCCCATGACACCCGCCAGAATATCTCCTTGGCCATATCATCCGGCGTGTCATTTCGCGCAACGAGGGTCTTGTTAAGGGAATCGTTGCTTTTAGCCCTTTCAACGATGGTCTCTATGCCGTCACGGGAGAAACGGGCGCCGTCGTTGCCGGCCAAGGTCTCAAGCACAGAGTCGTTTCCCCTGACCACCAGCGCGTCAGTGACCTTTTCATTTACCGATGTCCGCATGGAAATCGCCTTCAGGTGTTCCTGACTTTGTTTTTTTACGATCTGAATCAGTTCGTCGTCTTTAAGCGCATCGCTGTTGACGAGAACGGGGAGGGCGACTTCGATTTTATCATTAGCGAGAGAACGGATTAAATCTCCGGGCGCGTTGCTGACGGTGGATATCCTCTCCGCCAGATGCTGCCGGACCTTTGTTTCCACATCGACGACGATGCGACCCATGATCTCGCCGAAATAGGATATCTCTTTTTCGTTCAGAAATTGCGGCGCCTCCATGAACAGATCGGTGACCTCACGGAGAAGCTGTTGGCGCCCCTCGTCGGAATTCTCCACGGCCAGCCGCGCAAGGCTCTCCAGATGCGCCCTTTTGTCAGTCATTATTTCAGATCACCAACCGGTCAAGTAAGGTTATCGGGTCAGTCGCCGCCGTAGTGAATGTAATCCGCCCATATGCGTTCCAGGCGCCTTAACGAGGCGCAGGAGGCATCGATTTCAGCGGCGCTAATTCCGCTTTTAACCATCGCCTCGGAGCTTACGTCGTCCAGTTCGCGGACTTTCTTGACCACCCCCAGCGCCTTTTCGGTGAGCCGGATGCTCACCGAACGCTTGTCATGGGCCGACCGTTCCTGGGTCAGATAGCCCATATCTGTCAACTTCTTGATATTATAAGAGACGTTCGATCCCTGATAATAGCCGCGCTCGACCAAATCGCGGATGGCGATCTGCTCGTCCTTGATGTTGGCCAGCAACAGGGCCTGGACCGCGTTGATATCCTTGATCGACATGCGGTTGAGTTCGACCCTGAGGACATCAAGGAATCGCCTGTGCAGGCGCTCAATCAGCCGCGTCAGTTCAAGATATTCCTTCTTCACGCCGGAAACTCCTTCCAGGAAACGTCCCTGTTTGAGTTTGCACGGAATCGGTATGCGATGGCAACCGCTGAAAAAGGCTATCGACCGGGGCTTGCCGTCGATGTCTCCGGTTGTTGGGGAGAAGCGTCAATGCTTAAACGGGCAATCACGATGACCAACAGCAAGATGGTGTTAAAAATCAACGCTCCGATAATCAGCTTTTTCTTGGTTTCAAATTTCATCGCCGTCATCCGCCGCCCGGTGTCCTGATTTAGAAATTCATAAGCGCTAATTGAGAGAATTTCAATTTGTTATCGACAGATACGGAGGTTTAAAGTGACTCTGACAAATCCTCCACCTTGCTTTAAAGGGGGAGTTAGAGGGGGTGTTTGCGGCAACCTTACCTTCCCCTCCTTGGTGAGGAGGGGAAAGCGCAGGGGCTGCCGGTTTTGGGGGAGGCGGATTTGAAGCTGTTGAGGTACGGCCCGAAGGGTCTGGAAAAGCCGGGGCTGCTCGATAACAACGGGCGCATCCGCGACCTGTCCGGCGTCATGTCCGACATCACGCCGGAGATTCTAGCGCAAAATCGCCTGGATTCTCTTAGCGCCCTGAATATCGACGCCCTTCCTTTAGTCGAGGGTTCGCCGCGCCTCGGCGCGCCGGTGTCGGGAGTCGGCAAGATACTGGCCGTCGGCCTTAACTACTCCGAGCACGCCGACGAAACCGGCGCCAAGCCGCCGACCGAGCCTATGCTGTTCTCAAAAGCGATAACGGCGCTCAGCGGCCCCAACGACGCGGTGACGCTGCCCAGGGACTCAAAAAAAAGCGACTGGGAGGTGGAATTGGCGGCAGTCATCGGCGCCCGCGCTCAAGACATCGAGGAATCCCAAGCGCTTGCTCATATCGCCGGCTACGCGGTGATGAACGATATATCCGAACGGGCCTGGCAAAAGGAACGGGGCGGCCAGTGGATCAAGGGCAAGAGCTTCGACGCCTTTGCCCCTCTGGGGCCATGGCTGGTGACCAAGGATGAAATCCCCGACCCGCAAAACCTGATCCTGTGGCTCACGGTCAACGGCGAGCAACGCCAGCGCTCCACCACCGCGAAGATGACTTTCGGCGTCGCTTTTCTGGTTTCCTATATCAGCCGATTCATGACCCTGATGCCTGGCGACGTCATTACCACAGGCACCCCGTCCGGCGTCGGCCTGGGGATGAATCCGCCCACCTTCCTCAAGCCCGGCGATGTTATCAGACTCGGCGTCGAGGGCCTGGGCGAACAACGCCAGGAGGTCAGGGCCTGGGAAGACAGGGATCATCATCACATACGTTGACCTCAACAGTCACATGAGCCAGTTCGCCCATGTGTCCGAGCAGCGCCTTATAATGCTCCGGCGGTTTGGGATAGTGGGTGACCAGCGAGATGATGGCCCCCAGGCGCTGCGGCCCGATCCGCCAGATGTGGAGGTCTACTATCCGATTGTCGGAATCATCCTCAATGGCCTGACGAAGCTTTTGGCTTTTTTCGTTGTCGACCGCGCTGTCCAGGAGGATGCGACCGGTGTCGTGCAAAAGAACAATCGCCCACCTGCCGATCACGACGGCGCCGACGATACCCGTGGCCGCATCCAGCCAAATCCAGCCGAACATTTTGCCGCACAAAAGCGCTACGATAGCCAGCATTGAGGTCAGTGCATCCGCCAGCACATGTAGATAGGCGGCCCGCAGGTTGTGGTCCTGACGCCCCCCGTCGTGATGGGGGGAATGGTCGTGTCCGTGGTCGCCACGGAGGAGTCGAGCACTGACCAGATTCACCATCAGGCCGATCATCGCGACGATCATCGCTTCATCGAAAGAAATGGAAAGGGGATTGACCAGGCGGTTGGCTGACTCCCAGGCTATCAGCAGGGCGACCATGCCAAGCACCATCGCGCTGGTGAAGCCGCCCAGTATCTCGACTTTGCCCACGCCGAAGGTGAAGCGGCGATCAGCCATATGACGACGCGCATAACGATAGGCGAAGACAGCGATCCCCAGCGCCCCGGCATGAGTCGCCATGTGCCAGCCGTCAGCCAGCAGGGCCATGGAATTGAACATCCAGCCGGCCACGATCTCGGCCACCATCATGACGGCGGTCAACATCACCACATAGAGGGTGCGTCGTTCGTTGGCCTGATTAACTTCCAGGTCGATAAAAGTATGCCCGTGACGCCATGTGTCCAGTTGATGAATGTGCATCGCCTCATGCCTTTCTGCGCCGGGCGGATTCAACCGCCGTAATAAAAAAGCGCTCCAGTTCCCTTACGGATTCCATGTTTTCAAACAGGACGCCCGCTTTTTCCCTGATCTGTTCCCTCGCCCGATTATGAAACTCCCCGTCATTGGCGAGGCGAACCGCCGACCGGACATAATCCTGTTCGTTTTCGGCGATCAGGTCGGTAAAGCCCATAGCCCGGTAAAAACCCGACGTAACCCTTCCCCGCATGGTTTTTCCCGGCCAGGTAACGATGGGGACGCCCATGGCGAAAGTCTCCAGAGATGATTTGCCGCCGCAGAAATGACTGGTGTCCAATACCGCGTCGGCAATGATCAACAAGCGTAAAAAATCAATGTTGGGCATATTGGGAAGAAAAATTATGCGGTCGATTAAATCAGGATCGGCAAACGACAAGGCGAACCGCTCAAGGAGATATTCCCGCCATTCCCGATGAGCGCCGTCAATAAGAACCAATATCCCCTTCGGGTCGGCGCGGAGTATTTCACCTAAAGTATGATCGAACTCCGGATGAAACTTCGTCAGATTCTGCGGACACACATAAATAACGGCGTCATCGGCAAACCCGAAGCGACGCCTTCCCAGATCATCATCCGGAATTTCGGGGGGGTAGAAATATGAAGGGAAATGTTCGAGCTTGATCAGCCGTTCCCGGTAATGATCCTCGGCATTGTCCGGCTCCATGGAGCGGATTGAAAGAAAATAATCGACGTTCGGGATGCCCGTAGTAATCGGATGCCCCATGGTCACCGCCTGGACCGGCGCCAGACGGGAGAACGCCAACGAATACGACCACGCCGTCATCCCGATATCGGGATAAAGCAATATGTCCGGTTTCTGCGCCGCGATCAATTCACGCGCCGCGTCAACTTTCGTCGGAATGTAGAAAACCTTATCGGCGGAGCGGTCGATGTGGTCCGCCAATCCATCACGGTCGCCGTGAGGACGAAAGATCATAACTTCAAACTTGTCGCGGGATAATTTTTCAATAAGTCCCCTGAACAGGACGCCTATCGTATGCTTGAACAAAAACGACGAGACAATCCCAAGACGCAGCTTTCCTTTGCGCTCAACCGGGTCGAAACAATGCGGGGATTCCCATGCCAATTCCGGGCATGAATTAATATAAAAATCACCGATATCGGACAATGAATCCTTATCATTGAAACCGTGATAGGCAATATGAAAGTAATTCTCAGGGCTTACGTCATAAATATTATATTTATTGGTAATTTTTTCTTTAGCCATTATTGAAATTTTATTTTTTACATCATTTCTTATTTTTATTAATTCCTCCATCGGCGGCATGAGATGGGGAAGTGACGTCGTCATTATCATTTTAAGCTTGGGATCGCGGGTTATTTTGAAAGAGCGCTCAAAACATTCGAGAGCATCCCTGAATTTGCATTGCCTGTTATATACGCGGCCCATAGTCAAAAGCGCGCCGGCGTGGTCGGGATTGATCGTGACGGCACGCCGGCAGGCCGCCTCGGCGGCGTCAAGGTTTTCCTGTTTCAGGTATAGGGCGCCGAGATTAAAATGAGCGTCGGCGTGGTCCGGCATAATCTCCACGGCCCGACGGAAGCAGGCGACGGCATCCTCGATCCTGCCCGACGCGGCTAAAAAGGCGCCGAGTTCATTGTGCGCCTCGGCGTTGCCGGGGCCGGCTTTTACCGCCGCCCGCAGATATTCTTCCGCCTGAGCGGCGTCGCCGGAGTGAAACGCCGCTATTCCGCCAAGACCCAGCGCCCCCGAATGCCGAGGATGGACCGCTATAATTCGCCGGCAAATATCAAGAGCTTCCTGGAAACGCCCGGCCTGAAAGGCGGCTGCCGCCTGCCGAAAAAACGGAGCAATATCCTTGTTTGCGCCGGGAAGGTTCTGCCGTTTGGTCAACTTTTCGCGGTTACGGCGAAGCTTTCGGCTCACGATGAAATATCCCGATTCATAGCGCTTGATCCGCTAATTTATACCAATGGCCGTAAAAAATGGCTCTGAAAAATCCTCCCCCTTGCTTCAAGGGGGAGGTCAGGAGGGGGTATTGAACAACCTCCCCTTCCCCTCCTTGGTAAGGAGGGGAAAGCGCAGGGGCTACCATAGATCAATATCAATGGCCGATGATATTAGACCGGATTCATGCAAAATGAAACAGCGCGGTCGGCGGTATTTAAGCCGCCGGCCTTCTCGCTTGGCCGCCGTGGCCGCTATGGCCGCCATGGCTGCTTTGGCCGCTCCTGCCGCCGCTGCGCCGTGGCGGACGGTTGCTCTTGAACCGGCTGCGGCCCGGCATGCCGCCGCGATCATTAGCCGGCGCCGGCGCCATGCCGTGATAGGGATGATTTTCATCGACCAGCACCGACCGGCGGATGGTTTTCTCGATATCCCGCAAAAACGCCCTTTCCTCCGAGTCGCAGAACGAGATCGCCACGCCGGAAGCCCCGGCCCGCGCCGTGCGTCCGATACGATGCACATAGCTCTCCGGCTCATTAGGAAGATCGAAGTTAATGACATGGGTTATGCCGTTGACGTCGATGCCCCGCGCCGCGATATCGGTCGCCACCAGGGCGCGGAGGCGCCCGGATTTAAACTCGCCGAGAACCTTCTGGCGGGCCGCCTGCGACTTGTTGCCGTGGATGGCGCCGGAGCTGACGCCTTCACGGTCCAGATGCAGGGCGACCTTGTTGGCGCCGTGCTTGGTCCGCGTAAAGATCAGCACCCGCTTGATGTCGCTGTTGGTCAACAGCTTGGACAACAGATCGCTTTTCTTGTCCTTGGGGACAAAGAACACCCGCTGATCGACTTTTTCGACGGTGGTCGCCGCCGGAGCCGCCTCGACGCGGATCGGATCGGTAAGCAGGCCCGCCGCCAGCTTAAGAACGGTCTCGGGCATGGTTGCCGAAAACAAAGCCGTCTGGCGGATCGCCGGCAGCTTGGCGGCAATCCGGCGCACGTCGGGAATAAACCCCATGTCGAGCATGCGGTCGGCTTCGTCAAGAACGAAAATTTCGATGCGGCCGAGCCTGCAATGGCCCTGGTTCATCAAGTCCAGCAGACGGCCCGGCGTAGCTACCAGAACGTCGAGGCCGGAGGACAACATATTGATCTGCGAGCGGATCGAAACGCCGCCGTAGGCCACGCCGCTGCGCAATTTAAGGTGTTTGCCGTAAGTGCGGATGCTGTCGGCAATCTGCCCGGCCAGTTCGCGGGTCGGCGCCAGGATCAGCGCCCGGGGAGAGTTGCGTTGAGACGGATTGCCGCTTTCGGTCAGGCGTTGCAGCATAGGGAGGGTAAAGGCGGCGGTCTTGCCGGTGCCTGTCTGCGCCAGTCCCATCAGGTCGCGTCCGCCGAGAAGGTGGGGGATGGATTTTAATTGGATCGGCGTCGGCGTCGAATATCCTTCGGACTCGACAGCCTTCATAAGAGGAGCCATAAGATTAAGCCCCGAAAAACTAGTCATATTTAACATCACTTTCACAAGAATGCACCGGAGTCCCACAGCGGAACCCCGTATGCGGCATCCACAGGCGCGCCAAAGGCGCCGGCCCGGATACACAAACGCTCACAATGTCTGAGAAGTAACTCGCCCAGCCGCAGTTTACGGCTATTCATGAAACGCACATCTACTGTGTTACGTTGCCGCCGTATAGAGGATCGGTTAGAATAAGTCAAGCTTTTACGCCGTCAGGCATTATCCTTCATCGCCGCCCGCGACTTTTTTGCCCCATTCTTTAATAAGTTCTACTTGTTGGCTGCGTAACAGAACAATGCGACGCTGCGCGATCACGGTCAAAAAAGCGACGATCACCGGCGGGACTGAAAGGAACATTATCCACCCGAAGCCGGCGGCGCCGAGCATCACCGTCAGCGAGAAGACGTTGGTTAGTATTTGCTGGGCGGCGTTAAAGGGATCTCCTGCTTTCCAAAGGTCAAGAAGATACGGGAAAACGCCGGCAAAGTTCATGCCTCCGACGCTGAATGTATGATATTTCTCCTCCGATCTGTCGATAAAGTAAACGACCAGAGTCGGCAGCATGCCGAAAAAGAGAACCATCATCATCGGCAGCGCAACGATCATCAACAACGTGATGACCATGATGCCCCCGATGAGCCTCATCCCACGATCTTGCCTCTGAACTTGTCCCTGAGGAGCGGCCTGCTTTGACGGTTGCTTTTTTGCCATCACCTTTTCCGATGATCCTACCAGGCTGAGAAAAGAAGTAACAAAGTGATCACAATCATGGAAATCATAATGGAGCACATGGCGGCGATCTTTTTACCGGTAAGTTCGGATTTTGCCGCCAGTTCCCCGCCTTTCCCTTCAATTTCCTGAATTTCATTTTCCGCCTCTTTAAACTCTTCCTTGGCCTTGGTGAATTTCTCCATGTCCTCCTTGCGTTTTTCGACGTTGTCGATGGAGTCGAAAAGTTCCGGCAGGCTTCCTTTGCGGACGAGTTTTGGTATCTCGCGCTCGATTTCACGGCGCGTGGAGCGGCTGGAATAGGTGTTGATGGCCGGCCCGAGAAGTCCTCCCAGCCAGCTTGAAAGGCCGAAAAGAGATTCCATCTTCAAATGCCATTGCAAAAACGCCAACAGACTGAGCATGCCTATCAGTTTTTTCTCTTCATCCGGCGAAGACAACGCCGCCAAATGAGGAGAGATGTCCTGATCAAAATGGGTGATGACAAAGGCGGCAATATGTCGGTCCATCGGTTTCGCCTTGGCGTCCACGCGGTTCGCCGCCGCGTCAAGGGCGGGCAAAAGATCATCAATATAGATCACATAGTCTTCCTTGATGAGAGGACTCTGGCAGGGCAGTTCAGGATTAAGTTCATAAAGAACGCGCTCGATGCCGAACCCCATGTTGTTATCCTGAATCAGTTTTTTCATCTGACGGAATCGGGCGTCAATAGCGATTACCTGGGCATCATATTTATTCTGTTCGGCGAACCAGACGCCGGCAATATCATGTACTAATACTTCCGCAGGGGCCTGCGCATTGCCCTGAAGCAGGAGTTCCACCGCCATTGCCGTCCCGTAAGCGTCGGGCATGAAGAAGAACCCCTTGTAGCGGATGGGGCCGCCCGGGTCGAAGACAAGGCTGACCTTGGTGACGATATAATCATCGCTGCCCTGCGGTTTGTCCTGGAAAACCTGGGCCATGCCTGCGGCCTCGGCGACCATTGCGGACAATTCCGGGGAATGTACGCTGCGGCGTAGCCAGTTTATCAGTTCCGGGTCCCTGATCGCTTTTGCCGCTTCGTCCACCTTCCCGGTGAAGGCATAAGCCAAAGTTCGCGGGGACTGATGCGAAACTCCCTCAAAAATGAACGGTTTATCAACCTTCGCAGCCGGCTTCTTCTGAATGGGGGTCCGCCGCTGGCCGTCAAGCCAGCGCGACAGCAATTCTACATCCCAGCGCTCTTTCGCATCATCGCTCAACATGCCGCGCAGCGCCTCGATCAAGCTCACCGGAATACGCATTTTTCCGCAAAGGGTAGCGTAAGAGCCTTGTTCGATTTTGGATCTTAACAAAGCCTCATCGCTCATGCCCCCCACCGGGTTGCCTCTGAGGATGAAAAACACTATGGCGACCCCAAGAGCGTAAATATCGTCGGCGATACTCCCTTCGCCACGGCCGCCCGGCGAAGCCATGCCCCTCTCGATAGTCTCGAATAATATCGGTTGATCAAAACCGGGAGGCACAGTCACGCAATCGCCCATCACCACCTCGGTTCTGTCCTCATCCATAAAAAACATATTCTTGGGCCGAATAGAGCGGTGGGAAATATTATGCACCCCAAAATCTCCCAAGGCGCTGACCAAGGGACTGATAATTAGTTGAGAAATGTCATGTTCGCTGATTTTAAGATCATTATTGGTAAAGGTATCGGTAAGCCGCCCCCCCATCGGCTGCTCATAGAGCACAATCATGGTGCTCTGGCGCAGGGGCGGCCAAGGCGCGACGGCAAAATCAACAATAGGCATAACCCCCCTCGGACTATTCGACATGAGAGAGGAAATGATTTTGTATCTGATCGGCAGGCCCGGAGTGCAGGCCAGCGCAAACATTTTTTTACCGATGTTTTTTCGATCTGAAACCGAGAACGCATTAGCCGACGGCGTATCCAATCCGGGCAGCGGCGCGTTAAGATCGATAAGGTAACGATCCTTAAGAATCACCGGCTTCGCGTGGACAATGCCCGCTTGAGCGGTTGCTCCCTCCGAAGGCGCCGCTTCGGACGACGTCCCGCCACCGTTTCCGACTGTTTCCGGCGATTCTGCCATTACGGCTCTTCCTCAGGTTTTCAGATGGCGGCAGTATTAATAATTATCGACCCTATATGATCAAGCATCAGGACTTGGTTAGATCGCGCACGCTTTCGGCCAATATTCTGAGCACTCCCCTTATAAGGGGATCGGTCTTCGCCAACATTCTCTCAAATTCGTTCCGCGAAAATACGGAGGCGGACACTGTCCCGAGGGCGCGCGCCGAGGCAGTATGAGGCTTGTCGGTAATCAGCGCCATCTCACCGATTATCGCGCCGGCGCCGATAGTGGCGATGACTTTGACTTCGTCTCCTGCGGCCTTGATGATCTCAACGTTACCGCTTTCAATAACAAACGCCTGATCGCCGTGCTCATGCTCCCGGAAAAGATAGCGTCCGGATTCATAGTTTTTATGCATTTCAGCCTCATCCATTCTTGCCGCCCGGAAGCTTAACACGTCGTGAACGGCGCGTTAAGCATCGTTTAAACAACGGCATTATAGAATGGACGCAACAATCAACAATACGAATACCGGCTTGCGGAGACACATTATGGTAACCTTAGTCGCAATCATCGCCTCCATCACCTTGAGCATGACCATCCTCGACCGCTGACCGGCACAAGGCAGCGCCATATCAGCGCCGGCGGGCGCCGACCATGATAGCCTGAATCGTCCGCTCGCCAAGCGCCTTGCAGGCCTCCAGCCGGTGCAGTCCCTCGACCAGGACATAACGCTCCTCGTCCTGACGAATATGAATAGGCCTCTGCTGTCCGACTTCCATGATGTTTTCGGCGAGTTCCTTGACCGTTTCCGGGTTCAACGTGTTCCGTCTCTTGACCGGCACATAGATGTCGGCGATGGCGATATTCAGTATCTTCAATCGATTCTCCCGGCGTCATCCGGCCAGTTCGCGTGAGCGTCCGGTCGCGGCGCCTACGGCATCGGTCATCAAGCGCTGCAAACCGTTATCGGCCATCAACACCGCCAAAGCCTCGGCGGTAGTCCCGCCGGGACTGGTAACGTTGGAGCGCAATATCTCGGGTTTATCCGACGCCAGACGCATGAGTTCTCCGGCCCCGGATACCGTCGCCTTGGCCAGCCGCTCGGCAAGGCCTTCGGGCAAGCCCGCCTCAACGCCGGCGCGGGCCAGGCATTCCGTCAGCAAAAAGACATAGGCCGGACCGCTTCCCGAAACCGCCGTTACTGCGTCGAGCAATCCCTCGTCGTCAATCCACGCCACGTCGCCGACCGCCTCCAGGAGTTCAGAACACTGTAGCCGCTGATCGGCGGTAACCCGTTGATTGGAACAGGCGACGGTGATGCCCCGGCGCACCGCCGCCGGCGTGTTGGGCATGCAGCGCACGACAGCCGCTCCCTTGCCGAGCTTTTCCTCGAAATAAGCGATGGTCTTGCCGGCGGCGATGGACAGAAAGACGCAGCCATGGCCGGCGAAGCGCGCATAAGCCGGGACTACGCCGTCCATCGCCTGGGGCTTGACCGCGAAAACAACGACGCCGGGCCTGACGCCGTCGTTGATCGCGTCTGCGGCGGCGCCGACCTTGACGCCGAAGCGCTTGCCCAAGCCCGCCGCGACTTCGGCATTGGGGTCAATAACGATAATATCGGAATTTTTAATGCCGCGCTCAAGCCAGCCCCCAAGCAAAGCGCCGCCCATCTTCCCGCAGCCGGCCAAGACCAGCCGCACGGTCATCAAGCCTCGCCGATGGTGTCTACCATCGCCGCGCTGACCGATTCGTGGGCCGTCCGTCCGCCCCAGATCACATGTTGAAAAGCGGGATAGAATCTGTCGCTCTCCATAATCGCGGCGTCCACCATATCCTCCATCTGCTCGCGACTCGGGCCGCCGGCGCCGCGCAGAAGCAGCGCATGGCGGTACATAGGCAGGCCTTCTTCATCCCACAAGCCGAAGTGGCCGAGGCACACCTTCTCGTTGATCAGGGCAAGCAGTTCATGCATGGCGGCTCGGCGTTCCGCCGGAGCGCGAAGATCGAAGGCGCAGGTAAAGTGAACAGCGCCAAGGTCCTCGTTCCAGGTAAAATACAGACTGTAATTGCACCAGCGGCCCGGCGCCTGAACCACAATCTCCCGATTGCCCTGGCGGTCGGATGTCCAGTCATTTTCATCGACGATCTTCTCGACCACATCAAGAGGATGGACGGCGCCGACGTCACGCGAAACGCTTAAATACTTCATTGCCGCTTCTCCTCATGCCGGGGCAAGGGCGAATGGGAATTTAAAATCAAAATCCACAAGCTATTGCGTGTAGTGCAATATGCTGTGTAATGCTCCCCTGTCCCGTACAAGATGTAGGGTGCCAAAAGATAGCTCCCGACGCAAGCACGGAGTTGAACAATAAGGATATTTTTTGTGGATAAGGGAGAAAGCAGAGCGTGTCATGCCATCGGCCCTAATCACTGACCCATGGCGGCCCTTGCACTTTCCCCTCCTTACGAAGGAGGGGTCAGGGGAGGTTGCTGCTCAATACCCCCTCTAACTCCCCCTTAAAAAGGGGGAGGATTTTTTAGAGTCATTTTTTACGGCCACTGGTATAATTTCATATCTGAGGACGAGGGCGTCAACGAACGTTCCGGACTTTCTTTTATAGTAATTACGGCGGCGTCCGACCTCGGTGAACCCCTTAGTTTGATAGAACCGCCGCGCCGGCTCGTTATCTTCCGCCACTTCCAGAAAGATTTGTCCGGCGCCCATCTTCGCGGCGGCGGCCAGGGCGGCGTCAAGAAGGCTTCCCGCCAGGCCGCGCCTTCGCCATTTTGCCGCTACGCCGATAGTTATCACCTCGCACTCTCCGCCGGCGGCGCGGCAAAGTATAAACCCCTGCGGCCCTGCGCCGCCGCCGCCGACAAAGGCGAAAGCTCCCGGCATGGCGAGAATCTGTGATATTGCCCGGGCGTCCCAGGCGTCATTAAAGCAGTAGCCGTGAAGAGCGGCAATCGCCTCGGGCGCCGAACAGGAAACAATGTTGTGGGCGCTCACGGTCTTATCCGGCCCCCGTCCTTCGGGATGACGGCGTCGGGCAGCCTAAGGTAAAGAGGCACAGGCGACGGCGACTCATCGCCGAGACGCCACCGCATGGAGGCGATCATGGCCACCGTCGCGGCATCGGGAAGGCCGGGGGCGCTGCTGAGAATCGCCTTGACGCCGGCCCGCGCCAGCGCCGAGGCGCTGCGCCCGGCGGCGTCGCCGACGATAAGCAGCGGAGTTGCCGGAACCATACGGACAAGACCGTCGGGGCTTACGGCTTCCGGCTCTCCCAAGGGTTCAAGCCCGGCGCCGAAGGCTTGAGCGTAGACATCGTCTCTTTTTGATTCCAGAACCACTAACAGAGTTTTTCCGGCG
>MIAA01000043.1:0-4283 GCA_001830425.1 Rhodospirillales bacterium RIFCSPLOWO2_02_FULL_58_16 | reverse complement strand
GACCTGATGAGCCACCGTTTCCAGGGTGGTGACGCCGAGGCACGGCAAGCCGCAGGCCAGCGCAAGTCCACGAGCCGCCGCCAGGCCGACCCGCAGGCCGGTAAATGATCCCGGTCCCGTGGTGACCGCCAACAGGTTCAATTCGGAGAAGCCGCAGGCGGCTTCGGCAAGAACTTCCCGCACCATCCCCATCAGAACTTCCGATTGGCCATGAGCCATCGTCCGCAGACGACGCGACCTGACCCCGCCGTCCTTCCACAAGGCCGCCGAACAGGAAGATGTCGCCGTATCCAGCGCCAGAATATTCATAGGCACTAATCCTTTGTGAAGGGTTATACTGTGCTTTATGCGGATTTATGCAACAGGAATGCGATGAAACCGGCGCTGATTGAAATTACCGAGAAAAGTCACGGCGTCATCCTTGAAATCGCCTATGCGACGGCGAACAACTTTACGGGCAAGCCGGTCTACTCGCGGGCGGCATGTTATTTGAACCCGGACGGCGAACGTCTGCTGGCGCGGGCCGTGAAACTGGCGGCGATCCAGGGATTGCACCTCAAGATTTTTGACGCCTTCCGTCCGTCCGAGGCCCAGTGGGTGTTGTGGAACCACACGCCCGATCCCGGTTTCCTGGCCGATCCCCGTCGCGGGTCTCCCCACTCGCGGGGCGCCGCCGTTGACCTTACCCTGCTTGACGACGGGGGCGTTGAGCTTGACATGGGTACGGCGTTTGACGCTTTCACGCCGTTATCCCATCACGGCAACGCCGAAATCAGCGTGGAGGCGCAACGCAACCGGTTCCTTCTGCTTGGCCTGATGTCCTCAGCCGGATGGGATTTTTATCGCCGCGAATGGTGGCACTACCAGCTTTTTGACAGCCGGCGATATCCCGTCCTTGATAACTCCGTTTTGCCCGAGGGCATGATGCGCCCTTAGCGTCACGATACATTTGGGTTCTTGTACTTGAACGAGGAAGAGGGAAAGATCACGTCTTGCGTAAGCATTGAGGCAAAAAATCGTGCGCTCTTGCCGTAAAATTATCCGCATAGGCTTTTTTGTCGGCTTCACTGCCGTCCTTTTCTCCGCTACCTCGCTGTCGGCCGCCGATTCTTCGGTAATTTTCATGTACCATCGATTCGGCGAGCGTGAGCATCCCACCACCAACATTTCCATTGAGCAATTTGAATCCCATATCAAGGAACTTCAGAGCGGCGCCTATGCCGTGCTGCCGGTAACGGAAATTATCGAGACGCTGCGCCAAGGCAAGTCGCTGCCCGAACGGACCATCGGCATCACCGTTGATGACGCCTATTTGTCGGTTTACACAGAGGCCTGGCCGCGCCTGAAAAAGGCGGGTCTGCCGTTCACCTTGTTCATAAACACCGACGATATTGACCGAGCGACTCCCGGTTCGATGACCTGGGACAAATTACGGGAAATGGCCGACGCCGGAGTCGTCATCGGCCATCAAAGCGCCTCGCACCCGCACATGCCGAGACTGAGCATCGAGGAAAACCGTCTTGAAATCAAAAAGGGCTTTGACCGTTTTGAACAAATGCTCGGAATACGCCCGACGCTGTTCGCTTACCCTTACGGCGAAGCCGGCATGGAGATCGAAAGGCTGGTCAGCGAGTCCGGCTTCAGCGCCGCTTTCGGCCAGCATTCGGGAGCCATCAGCGGCAGCGGCGACTTTTATTATCTGCCGCGCTTTTCCCTGAACGAGACGTACGGCGACCTGCCGCGTTTCCGTACGGCGGCCAATGCGCTGGCCCTGCCGGTCAGCGACATAACTCCCGCCGATCACCTGCTGAGCGCCGCCGGCGACAACCCGCCGGCTTTCGGCTTTACGGTAACCGCCGACATCGGCGACCTTAACAGACTGACATGCTTTACTTCCCACGAGGGAAGGGCCGATGTGTCCCGCCTCGGCGAGTCCCGCATCGAAGTAAGGATGAAAAAACCCATGCCCAAGGGGCGAAACCGCATCAACTGCACCATGCCGGCATCACAAAGCCGCTGGCGCTGGCTGGGCCGACAGTTTTTTGTTCCATAACCACTAAGCGGACAGGATTTCTTCCGCCGTTTTATCGACGTACAACCCGCAGTTTCGCGGATCGATGCCCAGCAGGCTGCACAACATGACTATCTCGATCTGATCGGCGAGGTGCTTTTCGCCGTCGGCCTCGCTGACGGCGAGGCAAATGCGCAACAGCAATTCCTTGGTCTCATCGGTAACCGCCACCGCCATGATCGCTTCATAGGCCTGATCCCGTCCTCCCTTGGGACATTTCCGTATGGCGTCAACAAACTCGTTGAACAGATCAATGCCGTCGTGAGGGTCAAAGACCTTCAAGGCGTCCAGCGTCTCCATGATCTGATCGACTCTTACCCGCTGGGAGAACGATACTTCCCTGTCGGCAATGGCGACCAGAGCGCAAGCCGCCATCGCGCCTTTAAGGAAAGGACGGTTGTGGTTGCGCTTCATTTGCGACTGGTAGTGATTCTTCAGGGTGCTTAAAAAACCCATGTCGATCCCCATTTGAATAAGCAAGCATGGCACAAACCGCCGAATGGGAAAAGCCTGTTAACCGCCGGTGACATTCATATGGCGGCCCATGACGGGGCGTTTGCAGATCGGGTCGAGGATAAAATCGTGTCCCTTCGGCTTTCCGGCAATGGCGTCTTTTATGGCCGACGTCAGCAGCTCGCCTGAATCGCCGGCGCGCAGGGGGCCACGCAGGTCAACCGCCGCGTTCTGACCCAGGCACATGTAAAGAGTGCCGGTACAGGTCAGGCGCACACGATTGCAGGTGTCGCAGAAATGCCGGCTCATCGGGGTGATGAACCCCACGCGCCGTCCGGTCTCGACAATCTTGACATAGCGCGAGGGGCCGCCGGTGCTGTCGGTTATATCCTCCAGTGTCCACTCTTTCTCCAGACGTGAACGCACCTCGGCCAGCGGGATGTACCTGTCAATGTCCCCTTCCCCGGATTCGCCCATGGGCATGGTCTCAATAAAGGTAAGATCAAAGCCGTGATCTCCGCACCAGGCGACCAGACGACCGGCCTCGCCGTCATTGACGCCCTTGAGAGCCACCGCGTTGACCTTGACTCTCAGCCCTGCATTCTTGGCCGCCATCAGGCCTTCCAGCACCTTGTCCAGTTCGCCGTGGCGGGTGATCTCGCGGAATTTGTCTCTGTCCAGCGTATCAAGCGAAACATTGATGCGGCGGATGCCGCTTGCATAAAGTTCGGCGGCGTATCTGGAAAGTCGGGTGGCGTTGGTGGTCAGGGTGATCTCATCCAGATCGCCGCTTTTCAGGTGTCGCCCCAGCGAGACAAGCAGACTCATGACGTTGCGCCGGATCAACGGCTCGCCGCCGGTAATGCGCAGCTTGCGTACGCCCTGGGCGACGAAGGCGCTGCACAGCCGGTCCATCTCCTCCAGACTCAGCAGCTCCTTGCGGGGCAGGAACTTCATATCTTCGGACATGCAATAGTAACAACGCAAGTCGCAGCGGTCGGTAACGGAAACCCGTAAATAGGTGATCTTGCGGCCGAACGGATCAATCACGAAGCATCTACTCCCGGCGGCGCGCCCCAAGCGGCGTGACCACATTGGTATATATGATACCTTATGCCTATGATATAATTTACCTCTATGGGAAAAATATAAGACGCGGGAGCGCCATGACGGTCAAAAAGCACGATACTCATCATGTCGAAGGAAGCGGGCATAAGCCGGGGCCTCATGCGGTTCCTCATAAATCAAGAAAATCATCCGGCGTTCCCGGGTGGATGTTGACGGCGACCGTCGGCGTTGCGGCCGTCATCGGCGCCGTGTTTATTTTCATATCCGAGGGACAGCAGGAATCGTTGCCGCCGTTTGAACGTCTTGTCGAGCAGATGAACGGCGCCGTCGACGGCGCGGTTGCGCCGACCCATGCCTTCGGCGGCGCTCTCAAGGTCGAAAAAACCGGCGACGACGTTACCGTGATCGCGGAAGCGGTCCCCCGGAAAATTTGTGTTAACGCATCCTGGGTGCTCGCCAACTCCGGCGTGGTGATGGTTAACGGGCTGACCCCGGCTAAAATCTCCGCCGCCGGGCTTGCCGGACTTTGCGCCCAGGAGGGAGATGTCGCGACGATATCCTGGACCCCCGCCAAGAAGTAAATGCCGGCGTCAGGGAAGGTTGCCGCCGATCCCCCTAACGCCCGGCGCGTTGACTGAAAGAAACGCCGTTTCATGAAACACAGAGGCTCAGAGACACAGAGGAGGTATAG
>MIAA01000042.1 GCA_001830425.1 Rhodospirillales bacterium RIFCSPLOWO2_02_FULL_58_16 | reverse complement strand
AACCAGCGGGTCGCTGCCCCGCCGGTAGGCGCCGAGGCGGATCAGTTCGGCCATGTCCTCGTAGGTGGCCAGCAGTTGGCGGGCGCGGTTGACGAAGGAGTTCTCCTCTTTCGAGTTGCAGGCGGGCATGGTCCTGGAGATGGAGCGCAGGATATTGACCGCCGGATAGCGGCCCCTTTCGGCGATGGCCCGATCCAGCACCACATGGCCGTCGAGGATGCCGCGCACGGCGTCGGCCACCGGCTCGTTGTGGTCGTCGCCTTCGACCAGCACGGTGAACAGGCCGGTGATCGATCCCTGTCCCTCGGCGCCGGGTCCGGCGCGCTCCAGCAGCTTGGGCAGTTCGGCGAAAACGGAGGGCGTATAGCCCTTGGAAGCCGGCGGCTCGCCGGCGGAAAGGCTGATCTCACGCTGGGCCATGGCGAAGCGGGTGATGCTGTCCATCAGACACAAGACATCGCTGTTGCGGTCGCGGAAGTATTCGGCCACCGACATCGTCACATAGGCGGCCTGGCGACGCATCAGGGGCGGCTGATCGGAGGTGGCGACGATGACGATGCTGCGGGCCATGCCCTCCTCGCCCAGGTCGTCCTCGATGAATTCACGGGCCTCGCGTCCGCGTTCGCCGATCAGGCCGATGACGCTGACCTCGGCGTCGGTGTGACGCGCCATCATCGACAGCAGCGTCGATTTGCCGATTCCCGAGCCTGAGAAAATGCCCATGCGCTGGCCCCGGCAGCAGGTGAGGAAGGTATTCATCGACCGCGTCCCCAGATCGATTTTGCCGCCGACGCGCTTGCGGGAATGGGCCGGCGGCGGCTTGTTATGTATGGGGTAGGGGACAACGCCCGAGATCAGCGGGCCTTTGCCGTCCACAGGCTCGCCGAAGGCGTTGATAACGCGGCCCAGCCAGCTTGCGTCTGGATAGATGACCGGCGAGACGGCGCTGACCTCGACGCGGCAGCCGAGGCCGATGCCGTCCAGCGTGCCGAAGGGCATCGCCAGCGCGCGGGAGGGGCGAAAGCCCACCACCTCGCACAGCACGGAGCGCTTGTCGCGGGCGATGATGCGGCAGTGATCGCCGATGGACAGCGCCCCCTCGACGCCTTCGATCTCCACCAAAAGGCCGATGATGGCGCTGACCCTGCCGAAAACATTGTAATCCGGCAGGCGGTCCACTTCGTTGACGATATTGCCGGCAAAAAGGCTCAAGACTTGACAGACCTTATTTCAAAGACGGGAAATCTCTGTAAGGATATAGACATGACCAGTATGATGCAGGAGTCTTTAATCTTGGTTAAAAGAGTTTTGACCTTATGTTGAGCGATAATGACGGCGGCGGCGGGAAGCTCTTTATCCTGACCATTTCATGTCCCGACACCGTCGGCATCGTCGCCGCCGTGTCCGAGTTTCTGGCGGTGAACGACGCCTTTATCACCGAGTCGTCTCACTTCGGCGATTGTGACAGCAAGCGGTTTTTCATGCGCACGGTTTACCGTCCCGGCGCCTTCAGCCCTTCCGTCGGCGAGATGGCCAAGGCTTTCTCCAGGATCGCCGGGCGGTTCCAGATGATCTGGGGCATTCACGACGCCGGACGCAAGGCGCGGGTGCTGATCATGGTCTCCAGGTTCGACCATTGCCTTAACGATCTGTTGTATCGTTACCGCACCGGCGAGTTAAAGATCGATATCCCGGCCATCGTCTCCAACCATCCCGATCTGGCCGACCTTGCCCGATGGCACGGGGTTCCCTTTCACCATCTGCCGGTGACGGCGGAAACCCAGGACGAGCAGGAAACAGAGGCGCTGCGCCTGATTGACAGCCTGGATATTGATCTGGTGGTGCTGGCCCGCTACATGCAGGTGCTTTCAAAGCGGATGTGCGACAAGCTGCGCGGACGCTGCATTAATATCCATCACTCGTTCCTGCCCGGCTTCAAGGGAGGCAAGCCCTACCATCAGGCCCACGCGCGTGGCGTCAAGCTGATCGGCGCGACGGCCCACTATGTCACTCCCGATCTGGATGAGGGGCCGATTATCGAGCAGGCGGTGGAGCCGGTGGATCATACCTATTCGCCCGATGATCTTGTCGCCGTCGGCCGCGACATCGAAAATCTGGTGCTGGCCCGCGCCGTGCGCAAGCATGTAGAACACCGGGTGTTGATCAACGGCTGCAAATGCGTGGTTTTACGTTGATTTTTTGTGAAAACCGCAATTGCATAAATAAAAGAAGTGCTTATATTACCTGAATCTCCCCCTTCCCGAATGTCAGAGGATAAAAATGGTTAAGAAAATGCGCCGTAGAGGATACACGGTCTTGAGAGACGGGCCTCGCGCCGTTGATATTCATGTGGGCCGCCGGGTCAAGGAACGTCGCGTTCTGCTCGGATTGAGCCAGGATGATCTCGGCAAGCTTCTCGGCCTGACTTTTCAGCAGGTGCAGAAATACGAAAAAGGCTGGAACAGAATCTCGGCGAGCAAGCTGTGGGAACTCACCTCCATTCTCGGCGTTCCCGTTTCGTGGTTTTTCGACGGCATCGATGAAAAAGGCCAAACCGAGGACAAGTCGATAGTCAAGCGTGAAACCCTGCAACTCGTCCGCTATTTCGACGCTTGCCCCAAGGCGACCCAGGAAAGCCTGGTAGGTTTGTTCCGCTCCGTTGCCGGACAGTAGGGTCGACGGCCATTGATATTGACCGGTGACGGCCCCCGCGCTTTCCCCTCCTTACCAAGGAGGGGAGGTTGCTCGCTACCCCCTCTAACTCCCCCTTGAAGTAAGGGGGAGGATTTTTCAGGGTTATTTTTTACGGCTGCCGGCATTAAGCGCCGATTTTATTCTTGCGCTGATTTCAGCCATATCTTCGGCGCCGTAGGGTTTCGGCGGAAGCTTTCCCCAAACCGGTCCCGGCCAAGCGGCGTCGTTCCTGAAACGCGCCACCACATGGACATGAAGCTGCTCGACCACGTTGCCCAGCGCGGCGACATTGATCTTGGCAGGGGCGAAGGCCTTTTCCAGGGCGCGGGAAGCGCGGCTGATTTCCTCCATCAGCGTTGATTGTTCCGTCGGAGTCAGGTCGTGAAGCTCGCGAAGGCCGGAACGCCGGGGAACCAGAATCAGCCATGGATAGCGGCTGTCGTTCATCAGCAGCGCCAGACAAAGCGGCCGGCGCTCCAGCTCTACTGTATCGGCGGCAAGGGTTTCGTTAAGGACAAACATGGGAGCCAAACTAACAGAAAGCGCCCCTATTTGCATAAAATTTTATGTAAATTTATCATTACTTTGCATGTATTTTATAATATTGACGCAATTCAATAAATATAGTAATATTTATAATATCGGATGTGGAGGAATTGGTCATGGATAAAGTAAAATACGGAGTTCGTTTCTGCACCAGGCGTCCCGCCGAGCAACTGGAGGCGTGGTTGCGGAGGAACTGTCTTAAATCCTGGGACATCAAGCTTTCAGGAATGGTCGAGGACAGAGCGGGAAACTTGATGAAACAGTTGACCGTTTACTTTGATATTGAGCGTGATCGCAAAGTATTCGAGACCTGTTATTTCGCCCATTGATGCGGGCAGGGTATTGTCGGTTGGCGAGGATTTGGTCATGAAAGTTCAAAATAACCGGATGGATGTTTCGTTGTTAAAGCGCCTGATGGGCGACGTTCGCGGCGTATCGGCGATTGAGTATGTGGTGATTATCTGCTTCACCGCCGCCATGCCTCTTCTCGCCTGGCAATACATGGGCGGAAACCTCAGCGATACGTTTGAAAGCGTCTCCTGTTACGTTACCGGTTCTTCCGGCTGTTCCGGCAACGGCGACGATGACGGCGACAGCAACGTCGATGTCGCCGAATCCGACGAAGGCGATGATGACGCCGAGGTCGAATCCGCCTCCAACGGCGACGATGAGGATGACTCCGACGACGACGATGATGAAGATCATCTCTCTTAGGGCAGGATGGCGGCCCTTGCGCTTTCCCCTCCTTGCCAAGGAGGGGCCGGGGGAGGTTGCCGCCGATACCCCCTCTAACTCCCCTTTGAAGCAAGGGTGAGGATTTTTCCCGGCATTAATTCTTAGCGTTTGCAAGTCGCGCCGGGGCGTTTATAGTCGCGCCCGGCGTATTATTTCTCAGGAGTTTTTTTTATGTTTGTCTCACCGGCTTTTGCGCAGGCGGCGGGGGCGTCCGGTCCCAGCGGTTTTGAGTCAATGATTCCGTTGCTCCTGATCTTTGTTGTTTTCTATTTTCTGCTTATCCGTCCCCAGCAGAAGAAGCAGAAGGATCACAAGGCGCAACTCGACGCCATCCGTCGCGGTGACAGGGTGGTTACCGGCGGCGGCATTATCGGCGTCGTCAGAAAGGTGATTGATGACGGCGAGTTGCAGGTTGAAATCGCCGACGGGGTGCGCGTGCGCGTGCGCCGTGAGATGGTTTCTTCCATACTCGCCAAGACCGAGCCGGTGAAAGAGACCAAAGAAACCAAAGGGTCGAAAAAAACCGCTTCCGCCAAGACCGGGGAAAAGGCGGATTCCAATGAGGATAAAGCCGCCGCCGCCGAGGATGAGGGCGCCGGCGAAGAACAGGGAGACTCAAGCCCCAAGAGCCTGTTCGGGGACAAGAGCAAGTAGCGGCCCGGATCATGGTTTATTTTGCCAAATGGAAAGTTATCGCCATCCTTGCCGTGTGCGCGCTGGGCCTGTTGTTTATCGCCCCTAATTTTCTGACCGCCAAGCAAGCCGAGGCCCTGCCCGATTGGCTGCCTCACCAACAAATCAGCCTCGGCCTTGATCTTCAGGGCGGCTCTCACCTGCTTCTTGAGGTGCAGGTGGAGGCGGTATTCAAGGAGCGGATGGAGGCGCTGGTCGATTCCGTGCGCACCGAGCTGCGCAAGGCGCGTATTCTTTACAGCGGTCTCGGCATTGACGGTTCCGCCGTAGTTTTTACCATCAAGGAAGCCGACCGCGCCGACGAGGCGCTGGGGCTGGTGAAAAAACTGGACGCCGACACCGTTTCCGAGACCGGCAAGGGCGGGCTGGTCAGGCTGACGATGACCGAAACGGCGATCCGCGACCGGGCCGCCGCCGCCGTTGATCAGTCGATCGAGATCGTTCGCCGCCGCATCGACGAAACCGGCGTGCGCGAACCCACCATCCAGCGTCAGGGCGAGGGACGCATTCTGGTGCAGCTTCCCGGCATCGACGACCCCGAGCGCATCAAGCGCCTGCTCGGCAAGACCGCCAAGATGACCTTTCGTTTGGTTGATGAAGGGAATACGGTGGCCGAGGCCGAGGCCGGAAGGATTCCGCCCGGATCCGCGCTGTTGCCTTCCGCCGATGAGACGGTAGCCGGCGGACGGCCGTTAAAATACCTGATCCAGAAGCGGGTAATGGTCAGCGGCGATACCCTGATTGATTCCCAGCCGTCCTTTGATACCCGCTCCAACGAGCCGGTTGTAACCTTTCGTTTTGATTCCATCGGCGCCAAAAGCTTCGGCGAAGCCACCAGAAAAAACGTCAACAAGCGCTTTGCCATCGTGCTTGACGACAAGGTCATCAGCGCCCCGGTGATCCGCGAGCCGATTCTCGGCGGCAACGGCCAGATCAGCGGCAACTTCACCGTTCAGACGGCCAAGGACCTGGCGCTTCTGCTGCGCGCCGGCGCTCTTCCGGCGCCGCTGATCATCATTGAGGAACGCTCCGTCGGTCCCGGCCTGGGCGCCGATTCGATAGCCGCCGGCAAGATGGCCAGCATCATCAGCATGGTGCTGGTGGTAGCCTTTATGGTTGTCGCTTACGGCAGCTTCGGGGTGGTGGCCGACATCGCCATGATGGTCAACATCATCCTGATATTCGCCGCCCTGTCGGTGCTTCAGGCGACGTTGACCTTGCCCGGCGTCGCCGGCATCGTCCTCACCATCGGCATGTCGGTGGACGCCAACGTGCTGGTGTTCGAGCGCATACGCGAGGAAGTGCGCGCCGGACGGACGCCGATTTCGGCTATCGACCTCGGCTTTTCGCGGGCCTACGGCACCATCATCGATTCCAACCTGACCACCCTGGTCGCCGCCGCCGCCCTTTACATTTTCGGTTCGGGGCCGGTTCGCGGCTTCGCGGTGACGCTGACGATCGGCATCGTGTTCTCAATGTTCACCGCCGTCACGTTGACCAGATTGATGATGGTAACGTGGTTGGGACGCGCCCGTCCGCGTGAACTTATTATTTAGAGAGAAGTAATTATGCGCGGAATCCGGTTCGTTCCCAGCGATGTCAACGTCGCCTTTATCAGCAAGCGAAAATGGCTTTTTGCTTTTTCCCTGTTTCTGACCATCGGCGCGATGGGGATGTTTGCCTTCAAGAGCATCAACTACGGCATCGACTTTACGGGCGGCGTCCTGATTGAAATGCGCACCCCTGAATCCGCCGATATCGTTGACCTGCGCGGCAAGCTGTCGGAATTGGGCCTCGGCGAAGTATCGCTCCAGGGTTTCGGCGCTCCTAATGACGTGATGATCCGCCTGCAAAAGCAGGAAGGCGGCGAGAGGGCGCAGCAGGCGGCAATAGACAAGGTGAAGGAGGCGCTCGGCGCCGGCATCGAGTACCGGCGCATCGAGGTGGTGGGGCCGTTGGTCAGCAAGGACCTTTTCTGGGGCGGCGTCTGGGCCGTGGCGCTGGCTAACCTCGCTATCCTTGCCTATGTGTGGTTTCGTTTCGAGTGGCAATTCGGCGTCTGCGCCATCATCTCGCTTCTCCATGACGTGCTCGCCACCATCGGCCTGTTTTCCCTGTTGTGGCTGGAGTTCAATCTGACGTCTATTGCCGCCATTCTCACCATCACCGGCTATTCCATCAACGACACGGTGGTGGTATTTGACCGGGTTCGCGAGAACATGCGCAAGTACAAGACCATGCCGTTGCCGGAACTGCTCAACCGCTCCATCAATGAAACCTTGTCGCGCACTATGATAACCGGGGTGACGACGCTGCTGGCGTTGCTTTCACTGATAGTCTTCGGCGGCGAGGTGATCAGCAGTTTCAGCATCGCCATGTTCTGGGGCGTCGTTATCGGCACCTATTCGTCGGTTTACATCGCGGTGCCGCTGCTTTTGTACATGAATTTGCGCCACGGCGCCGCTAAAAATGAGCAAAAACAGAAAGAGGCGGCGATTGAACAAACGCCGTAAATCTCCATTACTCTCGACATCACCCCCCTCATCCCCGCCGGTCGCCGACTGATCAACAGCTACGGCGGCGGCGGCTTCAAGGTGGCCGGCGTCGCCCATGTCGGCTCGATCATCGTTTTCCCCGAACGCGCCGTCCCTTGGCCGATAAGCGGGGCCGACGACATCACCGTTAAATCCTTGCAGGAAGCGGTAAACGGCGGCTGCCGAATCCTGCTCATCGGCTGCGGTCCCCGGTTTTTGCCTCCTCCCGGCGCCTTAAGGCGCGAGTTGAAAGAGCAGGGCATAATCCTTGAGTGGATGGATACCGGCGCCGCTTGCCGAACTTTCAACGTCCTGCTGGCCGAGGACCGCAACATGGCGGCGGCGCTGGTGGCGGTGGAGTAATACCGGCGGCCTTCCCGCACTTTCCCCTCCTTACCAAGGAGGGGAGGTTGCCGCCTATACCGTTTTATGAATCACAGAGGCTCAGAGGCACAGAGGAGGATAGAGAAAATAAAGAAAAAGCAGAAAGAAAACTTCGTTTGATCCTCTCTGCGTCTCTGTGCCTCTGTGTCAAAACACACAGGCCGATAATTCTATCTTCGATGCCCCCCTAACTCCCCCTTCAAAAGGGGGAAACGGCGAGGCGCGGCCTAATGCCGCCAGAAGTCGCGCAACAGCAGGACGTAGATGCTGCTTAGTTCGAGTCGTCCGAGCAGCATGGATAATATCAAAATCCATTTGGCGGCGTCGGTCAGCGGTTCAAAATTTCCCACAGGGCCGACAATGGGGCCAAGCCCGATCCCGGCGCCGGCCATGGCCATGGCCACGGAACTGGCGCTGGACAAAGGGTCCAGCCCGGTAGCCATGAGCAATACCGACATAACCGCCAGCGTGCTTATGTACATGAAAAGAAAATTCCGCACCGAAGACGTCATTTCACTGTCCACGATTCGCAAACCATAGTGCAGAACCAGAACCCGATGTTGCGACAGCATTCTGAGTAATTGCAGCCGCATTGATCCGAAAAGAATCTGCCAGCGGAAAATCTTGACGGCGCCGGCCGTCGATCCGGCGCAGCCGCCGATAAGCAGGGATATGAAAAAAATACCCTGGGCGAAGCTGCCCCAGGCGCTGTAGTCGGTGGTGGAGAATCCGGTATCGGTGAGAATGGAGGTGAGGTTGAATGTCGATTGGCGCAGCGCCGTCAGGAACGGCGCCTTGTTGGCCAGAACCTGCCAGAACGTCAGGATGCTGATGAGAGTTACCCAGATTATAAGAAATACCTTGATCTGCGGGTCCATGGCCGGGGCATGTTTCCATTGCAATGCAAGGCGGGCGTAAAACACCAGCGGAAGCGAGCCGGCGACCATGAAGAAGACGATCACCAGTTCTATGGGCAGGGATTTGAAATAACCGATAGAGGCGTCCTTGGTCGAAAAGCCGCCGGTGGCGACGGTGGCCATGGCGTGGTTCACCGCGTCAAATCCCGTCATTCCGGCAATGTACAACGCGGCGGTGCAGAGCATCGTAAGCGCCAGATAGACGATCACCGTAACGATGGCGATCTGGTAGACTTTGGGCATGGCCTTGTCGGAGATGTCTGAAGACTCGGTGCGGAACAATTGCATGCCGCCGATGCGCAACATGGGCAGCATGATTATAGCCGTCAAAACGATGCCGGCGCCGCCGATCCAATGCAGCAGCGAGCGCCACAGCAACAGGCCGGGAGCCATGGCGTCAAGACCGCTCAGCACCGTGGCGCCGGTGGTGGTCAGGCCCGACATGGTTTCAAAAAAGGCGTTGGTCAGGCTAAGGTTCAGGCTGGAAAACCAGAGAGGCAAGGCGCCGAACGCGCACACCGCAAGCCAACTCAGCACCGTAATCAGGTAGCCTGATCGTTGGGTGAGATGACGGTCTACGCCTCGGAAAGACAACGCCAGGATGCTTCCGAAGAAAAAGGTCGCCATTGCGGACTGCACAAAAACCAGCCAATCAGGATTGTTATCCATGGCGTCCACGGCGCCGGGAATCAGCATGACCACGCCGAGGATTTGAAGCAGAATGCCGACCACGAACAGAACGGATTGCAGATTCAGCGCATCGGTGTTGATATTCAATAGGCGCTCCCCGAATAAACCGTGCCGATACTAACGTCATAGTCATGTACCGGCAAGGCGGCGCTCCGGCGAAGGACTTCCTGTTTTTTTGAAGGAATATAAATAATTGTTAACCAATTTTCAGCAACATGCGTCTATAAGCCTTGATTATGGAATGGTTTTGCGCTGCTGTATGAAGGGGCCGGCTGTTATGCAGGGAAATATGGGTGATTCGAGATTTATCAAGGGGTTGAGCAGGTCCATCGGCCTGTTTTTGGCGTTCGTTGTCGTGCTGAACGGATGTTCGGATGTCCCCGACGCGGCTAATCCCGCCGAGTGGTACAAGAGCACCGTTGACCTCTTTTCCGGGGATAAACAGCCGACGCAAAAGGCCGAGGCGGCAGATGCGGATCAGGGAAAACTGGCGGCCGACAGGGACAAACCGGCCCCCGGCGCTGAAAAACCTTTTCCCAACTTGTCCTCGGTTCCGCAAGGGTTGGGCGGAGATCGCCAAAAACGCAAGTATTCTTCCGAGGCTTTACCGCGTCAGGGCGCCCCGTCAGAGGTTCTCGGCTCCGAGCCTGCCGCGCCGCCGCCGCCGCCGGCAATATCGGACGTTTCCGACGCTTCGTCGCCCAAGTTTGAACCTGCGCCGTCCATGGTTGCTCCCAAACTGAAGCCGCCCTCCGCCCTCGCGCCGGGGCAGGCCGAGCAGGCGCCGCCGTCGGGCGGCGGCCTCCATGAGACATATATGGCCCGTTTGTCCCAGCGTCTTCCGATTGCGGGCGGACTGGGCGATGCCGCCGTCGAGGCTCCGGATCAGAATGACGGCGCTTTCCCGTTGTCGGCTCCGGAGACGGAATCAACAGTGGTCATTTCCTCTTCCGGCGTTGATGCGGGAGGCGCCGCGCCTTCAGCAGAGCCGGTTAAACCCCTGGTGATGCTGAAACAGCCCAAACAAATTGAAGACGAGGCGTCTTCCGGCGTTGTCTCATCGGAAGACGGCGCGGCCCCGTTGTCGGAAGGCTTGCCGTCGTCTTCCGGGGCGGCGTTGCCCACGGGGGCGGTCAAGATCGCCACCATATTATTTGACAACGGCTCAAACGAACTGAAAAATCAGGCGCAGAGCGTACTCGGCAAGGTATTCCAAATCTATCGTCAGGAAGGCGGCAGAGTTCGCATAATCGGTCACTCCAGCAGCCGCACCCGCAATATGGATCAGGTCAAGCACAAGATGATTAACTATCAGCTCTCGGCCGGCCGCGCCGACGCCGTGGCTCGTGAACTGATCCGCCTTGGGGTGCCGGCTGATAGTGTTTTCGTTGACGCCAGAGCTGACGCCGATCCGATGTATTATGAGATCATGCCTTCGGGAGAGGCCGGCAACCGCCGCGCCGAGGTCTATTTCGAGCGTTAATATCTCCCTCGGTTTCGGGAAATAACCGCCGGAGCAAGCCCTGTCGGCATCCGCCTGTTTTCGGTGTTTGGGACTTAAAAGTTATGGATCAGGAATTCCATCGTATACGGCGTCTGCCGCCCTATGTGTTCGCCGAGGTTAACGCTATGAAGGCGCGCGCCCGCGCCGACGGCGCCGACATCATCGACTTCGGCATGGGTAATCCGGATTCGCCTACGCCGTCTCATATCGTCGATAAGCTGATAGAGACGGTTCAGAACCCGCGCACCCATCGTTACTCCGCTTCGCGGGGGATTCCCGGCTTGCGCAAGGCTATCTGCGGTTATTACGAGCGCCGCTTCGGGGTCGAGATGAATCCCGACGGCGAGGCCATCGTCACCCTGGGTTCCAAGGAGGGGCTTGCTAATCTGGCCTCAGCCGTTTGCAGCCCCGGCGATGTCATTCTTGTGCCCAATCCCAGCTACCCCATTCACCAGTTCGGCTACATCATAGCCGGGGCCGTGGTCCGCAATATTCCGGTGACTCCGGATGCCGTCTTTCTGGAGGCGCTGAAGCGCGCCGTTCAGCACAGCGTGCCCAAGCCGACCGTTCTGGTCCTCAATTATCCCAACAATCCGACCTGCGAGACGGCGAGTCTGGATTTTTATGGTCAGGTGGTGGATTTCTGCCGCTACCACGACATATTTATCCTTTCCGATATCGCCTATTCGGAAATCTATTTTTCCGATCCGCCGCCGTCGATCATGCAGATTCCCGGCGCCAAGGACGTCGCCATCGAGTTCACCTCAATGAGCAAGACATATTCCATGCCGGGTTGGCGCATCGGCTTCGCCGCCGGCAACAGGAAGTTGATCGGCGCTCTTACCCGCATCAAGTCGTACCTTGATTACGGGGCGTTCACGCCTATTCAGGTGGCCGCCGCCGCCGCTCTCAACGGACCCCAGGACTGCGTAGACGAAGTCCGCGCCCTCTACAAGGACCGCCGCGACGTGCTGATCGACGGTCTGGCTGAAGCCGGGTGGAATGTGCCGAGGCCCGACGCCACCATGTTCGCCTGGGCGCCCATCCCGCCCGCCTTTGCTCATCTGGGATCGGTTGAGTTTTCCAAGCTGCTGTTGCGCGAGGCCGAGGTGGCGGTGGCGCCCGGCATCGGATTCGGCGAGCACGGCGACGGCCATGTCCGCTTCGCCATGGTCGAAAATATCCAGCGCACGCGCCAGGCGCTTCGCAACATCAAATCGTTTTTCGGCAATTACGGCAAGGCCATTGAGGATATTGAAAAGAAGGCGGCGTCTTCCCATGAGCGCCCCTAAGACATCTCCATTAAGGGTCGCCATCGCCGGTTTGGGAACGATCGGGGGCGGTGTTTTCAAACTGCTCGCCGAGCAATCCGCTCTCCTTGAGCGCCGTTGCGGACGGGCGATCCTGGTGGTCGCCGTCGCCGACAAGGACAGCAGTAAAAAACAACAATTCGCCGGCGACGGGGTTGTTTGGCATGACGACGCCCTGCTTATGGCCGCCGCCGACGGCATTGACGTGGTGATCGAACTGATCGGCGGCTCTCACGGCATCGCCAAGACCCTTTGCGAGACCGCCATTGCCCACGGCAAGCATGTGGTCACCGCCAACAAGGCGCTGATCGCCCATCACGGAACGGCGCTGGCGCTGGCCGCCGAGAAAGCCGGCGTCACCCTGGCCTACGAGGCGGCGGTGGCCGGCGGCATCCCCATCATCAAGGCGCTGCGCGAAGGACTCGCCGCCAACAATTTCCGCCGCGTCTACGGCATTCTCAACGGCACCTGCAACTATATCCTTACCGCCATGCGCGAAAGCGGCCGCGAATTCGACGTGGTTCTCAAGGAGGCCCAGGAACTCGGCTACGCCGAGGCCGATCCGAGTTTCGATATTGACGGAATCGATACCGCCCACAAGATAGCCATTCTGGCCGGCGTCGCCTTCGGCACGCAGGTGAATTTCAACGCCGTGTACACCGAGGGCATCCGTCGCATCTCGCCGCTGGATATCGGGTACGCTGCGGAACTCGGCTATCGGATTAAACTTCTCGGCATCGCCGGAGTGACCGAGAACGGCATCGAGCAGCGGGTTCATCCCTGCATGGTGCCGCTGGCCGCTCCCATTGCTCATATCGAGGGCGTCTTTAACGCCGTCGTCGTCGAAGGCGATTTCATCGACACCACCATGTTCGAGGGCCGGGGCGCCGGCGCCGGGCCGACGTCCTCGGCGGTGGCGGCCGATCTGATCGATATAGCGCGCGGATGCAGCACGCCGACATTCTCGTTGCCGGCCAAGGAGTTGAAACCTCTGAACGCCGCTCCCATCGAGCTTCACAGGGGCGCTTATTATGTTCGCCTGATGGTCCTGGACCGTCCCGGCGTGTTCGCCGACATAGCGGCGGTGCTGCGCGACAACAACATTTCCATGGAAGCCGTATTGCAGCGGAGTCGCGCTCCCGGCGAGGCGGTGCCTGTGGTGATGACCCTGCACGAGGCCGGAGAATCGGCGATTATGCGCATGATGGAAGAAATCAACGGAAATGAGGCTATAGTGGAACCGGCGTTGATGATCAGGATCGTATCATTTTAGGAGGCGCCGGCCATGCCGGAACTGACTGTTTGCGGTCGTAATCTTGCCATGGACGCGGTGCGCGTCACCGAGACGGCGGCTCGCGCCGCCACCTTGTTCATGGGGCGCGGCGACGAGAGGGCGGCCGACCGGGCGGCGGTCAACGCCATGCACGAGGCCCTGGACAGCCTGGATATCGACGGCGTCATTCGCATCGGCGAGAGCGCGGGAAACGAGGACGCTCAATTAGTCGTCGGCGGCAGGGTGGGCAACGGCAACGGCCCCAAGGTGGATGTCGCCCTGATGCCCCTGGAGGGGCCGACCATCATCGCCAAGGGAGAACCCAACGGCCTTTCGGTCATCGCCATGACCGAGACGGGCGGTTTTCTCGATATTCCGGACATCTATATGGACAAGATTGCAATCGGCGGCGGACTGCCCGCCGATATTATCGACCTGGACGAGGCCCCGGAAAAAAATCTCGGGGAATTGGCCAAGGCCAAGCGTGTGGATGTGCGCGAACTGGTCGTCTGCATTCTGGACAGGCCGCGCCACTCAAACCTGATCGCCAAGGTCCGCGCCGCCGGGGCGAGGATTATCCTGATCGCCGACGGCGACATCAGCGGCGTCATCGCCACCGCATGGCCGGCAAGCGGCATCGATATCTACATGGGCATCGGCGGCGCTCCCCAGGGCGTTCTTTCGGCGGCGGCCTTAAGCTGCGTCGGCGGCCGAATGCAGGGCCGCCTGGTGATTCGCGACGACGCCGACAGGAAGCGGGCGGCGCAAAGCGGCGTCAAGGAATTTGATCGTAAATACACTGTCGGCGACATGGCTTCCGGCGATGTCACCTTCGCCGCCACCGGCGTCACCAACGGCGCCATCCTTTCCGGCGTCCGCGTCCGTCACGGCTGCGCCGTAACCCGGTCAATGATCATCCGCTCAATGACCGGAACCCTGCGTTTCGTCGAGGCTCACCACAAATTCGGCCGGCATAAGGCGGATTGACGGAATCATGCAGTGTGCGCGATGCGCTTGACCTTGATCCGTTCAGCTTTCTTCATCGCCAGGGCGAGGTCGTAAGTCGCTTGTAGCCGATACCATGTGTCCGCGCCGCCGCCGAATGCCTTATCGAGGCGAATCGCCATCTCGGGCGATATCCCCGAACGGCAGTTGACGATATCCGACATTTGCTTGCGGCTGACGCCCAGCTTGCCGGCGGCCTCCGTCACGCTGAGACCCATCGGTTCCAGGCAGTCGTGGCGAACGGACAGACCCGGATGGGGTGGGTTTTTCATGGCCATGTCGGCTCCTCCTGATGATAGTCTATCATATCCACGCCGCAGGCATGGGCGCCGTCGAAGCGGAAGACAATGCGCAGGTTGCCCGAGACGCTGACCGCCCAGTATCCGGCAAGATATTTCCCGCAATTTAACCCCTCCTGACCTCCCCTTGGTAAGGGGAGGAACTTTTCTCCCCTCCTTATTAAGGAGGGGTTGGGGGAGGTCCTGCCTTATCGGATAGTTCGACCGCTGATCATACCGCCGAAACCTCATTCATGTTGAACGCTTTTTGTTGTCGGGTCTGTAAATATGTATAAACGTCGCCTGGATGTGTTTCAGGCGAGCAGAGGGCAAGAGGATGGGCGGCGGGGAGTATTTTCTGGGCGTTGCGCGTTCCCTGTCGGGAAAATGCTGGCGGCTGAGGGCGTGTGACGACCGGGCGGCGCTGGCCCTGGCCCAACGCCTGGGGGTTCCCGAGATCGTCGGCCGCGTGCTGTCGTCCCGCAATGTCGGCCTTGACGAAGCTGAGGACTTTCTCAATCCGACGCTGAAAAGGCTGCTGCCCGACCCCGCCCACCTCAAGGGAATGGACGTGGCCTGCGAGCGGTTGGCCGGCGCCGTCATGCGGGGGGAGCGCATCGCCATATACGGCGACTACGATGTTGACGGGGCGACTTCGGCGGCGCTGCTGATGCGTTATCTGAGCGCCCTCGGCGCCTGTCCGCAGGTCTATATCCCTGATCGTCTGCGCGAGGGCTACGGTCCCAATCGCGAGTCCCTGCTGGGCCTCAGGGAGGACAAGGTTTCTCTGGTGGTGATGGTCGATTGCGGCGTCACCGCCCATGCCCCGCTGAAGGCCGCCGCCGAGGCCGGCCTCGACGTTATCGTCGTCGATCACCACAAGGCGGAGCCGTTGTTGCCCGAGGCCGTAGCCGTGATCAATCCCAATCGGCTGGACGAAGACAGCCCTCATCGGCAAATGGCGGCGGTGGGCCTGACTTTCCTGCTGGTCGTCGGTCTCAACCGGACCTTGAGCGGCGCCGGCTGGTTCGCCGACCGCGCCAAACCCAATCCCATGGATTGGCTTGATCTGGTGGCGCTGGGAACGATCTGCGACGTGGCGCCGCTGACCGGCGTCAATCGCATGCTGGCGGCCCAGGGCCTGAAAGTGATGGGAAGGCGGGCAAATCCCGGCATCAAGGCCCTCGCCGACATCAGCGGCATCACCGAGCCGCCGGGAAGCTATCACGCCGGATTCATTCTGGGGCCGCGCATCAATGCCGCCGGCCGCATCGGCGATTCCTCCCTGGGGGCCAGATTGCTGTACAGCAATGATGAGCGGGAAGTAAAAGATATAGCCCGCCGCCTTGATGAACTCAACAGCAGGCGCCGCGACATCGAGGCCGATGTTCTTGATCAGGCGACAGAGCAGGGGAAAGAACAGGAGAAGACCGGCGCTCCCCTGATTCTGGTCGTCGGCGAGGGATGGCATCCGGGAGTTATCGGCATCGTCGCCGGTCGGCTGAAGGATCGCTTTAACCGGCCGGCCTGCGTCGTGGCGATTGATAAAAAAACGGGCGCCGGGTCCGGGCGATCAGTGCCGGGAGTTGATCTGGGAGCGGCGATTATCGCCGCCCATCAGGTGGGGTTGTTGATCAAGGGAGGAGGTCACGCCATGGCCGCCGGCTTCACCGTCGACATCGACCGTCTGGAGGAATTCCGGAGCTTTCTCAGCGGGCGCGTCGCCGACGGCATCGCCGAGGCCGAGTTTGTCCCCGGCCTTTGCCTCGACGCGGCGCTGACTACGGCGGGGGCTTCGCTGGAACTGGCTGCGGCGCTGGAACAGGTAGGGCCGTTCGGCCTTGGAAATCCTGAGCCTAAGTTCGTTATTCCCCGCGTCAGGCTTGCCAGCGTCGCCGTCGCCGGGGACAACCATCTGCGTTGCGTTCTGATCGGCGAGGACGGAGCGCGGTTGGAGGCTATCGCCTTCCGCTGTCTGGATACCGAACTCGGCGTCGCCCTCAGGCAGCATGACGGCGCGCCCTTTCATGTCGCCGGGCGGCTGCAAATCAATGCCTGGCAGGGCCGCTCCAAGGCGCAACTGATCATAGATGACGCCGCCCCGGCATGGTGATGCCCTCTACTTCCCGAGAATCTTCTCGACCCGGTTGGCGACATCAAGTCTTGCCGTTTTTGGAAAGTCGCCGCCGATCAGCGGACGGGCGTAATCAAGAAATTTCCCGGTGACGTCGTTGGCGGACGGCGAAATCATCGAATCATCCATCACCCTGGTCTTGCCGGCCACCTCGTTGAGGGGGGTGAGGCGGTATTCCACCGCGTAATCGCCGACCCGATGGATGGTCACCGAGCCGGCGGCGTGGCCCTGGTCGGCGTATTGAATGCCTTTGGCGCCGACTTCGCGGGCCTCCTTGCGGTCGATATCGGAGACGCAACCGAGGAACGAGCGTTGCAGGTAGCCGAAGGTGTCGCCGCGAACCCTTTTGATATCCGACCGGTTCTTGATGGCGGCGGTAAGCATATCGGCCAGCGCCCCGGTTCCGGAAAGCTGGACATTGCCGTGGGCGTCTTTTTCGACATCCCCGGACAGCGTGGTGATTATGGGCGCACCGCTTTGGTCGTGGATGCCCTCGGAAACGGCGATCACGCAACGCCCCAGGCGCTGGTAGACGGACTTGACGTCCGCGACAAAGGAAGCAATGTCGAAACTGCGCTCGGGAAGATAGATCAGGTGAGGGCCGTCGTTGTCGCCGCTTCTGGCCAAGGCCGCCGAAGCGGTGAGGAAGCCGGCGTGACGCCCCATCACCACGCCCACATAAACTCCGGGCAGGGCGGCGTTGTCCTTGTCGATGCCGGCGAAGGCGGCGGCGACGAAACGGGCGGCGGAAGGGAAGCCCGGCGTGTGATCGTTGATCATCAGGTCGTTGTCGATGGTTTTGGGAATGTGGATGCCGCGAAGGTCATAGTCGGCCTTGCCGGCCTCCTCGCCGAGGATGCGCAGCGCATCCGACGAATCGTTGCCGCCGATGTAAAGGAACGTGCCGATTTCATGGGCCTTCAGGACCTTGAAGATTTCGCGGCAATACTTGACGTCCGGCTTGTCGCGGGTGGAGCCTAACGCCGAACAGGGCGTGTCGGCGACGCTCTCAAGGTTGCGAACGGTTTCGCGCCCCAGGTCAAGGAAGTCCTCGTTGACGATGCCTCTGATGCCGTGAACGGCGCCGTAAATATGTTCAACGCCGGAAAGTTTCTTGGCCTCCACAACGGCGCCGACCAGCGATTGATTGATGACGGCGGTGGGACCGCCTCCTTGGGCGATAAGCACCTTTCCCTTAAGCATGAGGAAGCCTCCCTTGACTGTTCGCCTGTAATGTCCGGGTCCGATCCGCAAAAATCAAGGGCTACGTTGGAATCGGGGTCAACCATGCTCTTTGCTCCCGCATGATGAAGGCCCTATAAAGGAAGCCGGTCACTTACGAGAGTTTTTCATGCGTCAACCACGCAAGCATCCGGCTCATTCCGCCCTCAACTACAGGCCGCCGACGTACCTGAGGAACATCAGGATCGGGCTGAAATTCCTCGTCATTATGGCTGCGGCTTCCATTGTTTATGCGCTGTTCTGGGCGGGCATGGCCTATCAGTTCCGCGAAGCGGTTAACGGGTGGATGGAGATGCGCCGCGCCGAGGGTTATCAGGTCAAATACGAGAGCTTCCGCCTCAGCGGCTTCCCTCTGATTATCCGCATGGAGATGAAGGAAATCGCTTTCGCGGCAAAGGGCGATGCTCCCTCGTGGTCGTGGCGGGGCGACAAAGCCGTCGTCGAGGCCTCCCCCTGGAATCCGTGGAGGATGGCGGTAAGCATGCCGGGAGGGTACAGGCTTGATATCGCGCAAAAGAACGGGCCGGCGGCTTATGCCGGCGTTGTTGAAGAATTCACCGTCCGCTTCCCCACAGGCGGAGGATGGCCTCCGCAGGGGGAATTGACTGTTCGCAATTTGAGTCTATCCGACGCCGGAAGCGGGCGCGCCGCCGCAAGCCGCGTCGTCATGAAAATCGAAAGGACGGGGACCGGCAATGCCGATTATCGCACTCCTACCATTATCTTCAGATTCGAGGCCGAGGGAGTGAACGCTCCCGGCATTCTTTCCCTGCCGCTGGGGGGGAATATTTCCCTGCTGGCCGTGGAGGGCAGCGTTCTAGGCGCTATTCCGCCGGGGCCATGGCCGGAGGCGTTGGGCGTCTGGCGCGACGCCGGAGGAACGCTGGAAGTGAAGCGGCTTGACGCCGCGCTCGGTCCCCTGACTTTAAAGGCCGGCGGCGCCATGGCCCTGGACGCCATGGCCCAGCCCATCGGCGCTTTTACCGCCAAGGTGCAGGGCTTCTTCGAAACGGTTGAGGAGTTGCGCAAGGACGGCATCATCGGCGGCAAGGACGCCGTTACCGCCACGGCGGTGCTGGGGGCGATGGCCAGGAAGTCGAAAGACGGCGCCCCGACCACGCTGAACCTTTCCCTCACCATCCAGGATCGAAGAATTTACGCCGGACCGGTCGCTTTCGCCGAACTGCCCGCCATCCCCTGGGAGTAGACGTAGGCCTGCCGGATAATAAAGATGTTCCGGCGGCGTATTTATTTTTGTTACTATCGCCGAATGGAATTTTGCCGGATCATCGTTTTACTGTTTGTCGGCGCAGCCGCCGTCTGGCCTTTCCCGGTTCGGGGAGGGGATGTCGGCGATTCGCGCAGCCGGTTCATCGCCGGACAGTTTTTGGTGGCGTCGCCGGGCATGGCCGATCCGCGCTTTAAGGAGACCGTTATTTATATGATCGGCCATGACGCCAAGGGCGCCATGGGGTTGGTGATCAACCGTCCCTTCGGTTCAGGACGCCTGAGCAAAATGATGGAGGGATTCGGCATCAATACGAACGGCGTCGAAGCAGCCGGCGACGCGATCAGCCTGTACTACGGCGGCCCCGTTGAGCCGGGGCGCGGCTTTGTCCTGCACAGCGGCGATTACAGCGGGCCGGGCGTTTCCGCGATCAGCGATGAGGTGTCGTTAACGTCGCGCCTGGAAATTCTTGACGCTATCGCCAAAGGCGAAGGCCCCAGGCACAGCCTGGTCATTCTCGGCTATGCCGGATGGGGGGCCGGCCAGTTGGAACACGAAATGGCGCGGGATGACTGGACGACAGCCCCCGCCGACCTGGGCTTGATCTTCAGCGATGATCCGAAAAGCACATGGGAGCGGGTGACGAAACTGTCTGGCGTCGAGCTTTAGAAAATCATGGATGGGTTTGTAATCGATATTCTTACTAATTACAGCTATCTGCTGTATCCCATTACGCTTGTCTGGACCTTTATTGAGGGGGAAACCATCGTCATCATCGCCGGGGCGATCGGCTCCGAAGGCAGATTCCGCGTCAATGTCGAATTGCTGGCCTTGTCGGCGTTCACCGGCAGTTTTCTCGGCGACCAATTGTACTATTACATCGGCAGGAGATACGGGCCGCCCATTCTCAAGCGCTGGCATCATATCGGGCGAAAGACCGACTGGGCCTTCCGGCTGGTGGAAACCAACCCGGTAGTTTTTATTCTCTCGTTCAGATTTATCTACGGCATCCGCAACATCAGCCCGTTTGTCATCGGCATCGCCGGGGTGCCCCGCCTGAAATATTTTGTATTGAACTTTATCGCCGCCATGATTTGGGCGCACAGCTTCGCGTGGGGAGGTTACTTCATCGGAAGCGCGCTCAATGAATTTATCGGCGACAGCAAGTGGTGGTTTCTGGGGGGGTTCGTCCTTGTCGTCTGCGTCCTCGCCGTCATCTCCCGCTTCCGGCGTCGCAAAGAACCGGATTGAAACTATCCGGCGAAGCGATATGCCACATATCGAAAAATACAAAACTGACGATCCTGATTTCGATGAAACGCATGGGGTGCTACGCAATCTGCTCGACATTCTTGATCCGGCAGAACTTGAGCGACGCGAGAATGCGGCTCTAATCGCCGCATATGACCGTGCCGCCTTGAGTTATTCGGAAACGGACAGCTTCACCTGCGATAATGTGTGCAATCTGCATCGCCTGTTTCTAGGCGGCATTTTTAAGTGGGCGGGTGAATATCGACAGGTGGACGTCAGTTCTGATGATATTCGCTGGTGCCATGCACGCCATATTCATGCCGAAATGGGACGCTACGGCCAAAGACTTGCGCGGCTCACGCCCTTTCAGCCGTCGCTTTCCCGCAAAGAGTTGCTTTCAAGGCTTGCCGAGTTGCATGGCGAGTTGATTGTGATCCACCCTTTTCGTGACGGCAATGGCCGCACAGCCCGCTTGCTTGGCGATCTTCTCTTGATGCAGACTGAACGCCCGCCCATTCAATTCGGTACGTTTGACGATCAGAAAATTCGCCGCGAGTACCATGCGGCGATCCGTGACGTTTGGGCCAAGGCGGATTACCGGCGCCTTACTGCTCTGTTAGATCAGTTGATTTCGTAGGAGCGGCTTCGGCTTTGTTGCGGTCAAGCTCCCGTAATTCCTTGAGACAGGCATCACGCGCCTCACTCATGCCTTCCATTGAGGAACTGAATGCGACGGCCCTCAGCACGACGCGGCGGCGATCTTCGGGACTTAGGTTTTCATAATAGCGCATGTGAACCTTCATTCGGACGAGACCATTTTACCATAATCGCTGATGGAATAAACACTAAATTGTTTAAAGTATGAGCTTTGCACAAAGACCGACGATGCTAACCGTTCTTCGGTCGTTTGCGTTCTCCGCCGTGCCGGGCGGCGGCAGGATCAAGCCCCTGCACCAATTCGGCGGGATGAATACGCAGCGCCAGGGCCAAATCCACGATCAATGCAAGCGACGGGCTGGACCGGCCCCGTTCGATATCGCTCAAATAGGGAACGCTCATATCGGCGCGGAAGGCCAATTCCTCCTGGGTGAGACCCTTTGAGACCCTGACTTCGCGGAGAATGCGTCCGAATTGCCGACTGATGTCCATAACGGCAAAACAGTCCCTTGCCATTCGGTGAGCTGGTCCTGAAAAATCGGACAGGGTGTTAAGGTGTATTCCACCGGATAAAGGAGGAATACAAAATGACGACGAGACGACGGTTT
>MIAA01000041.1:14261-20154 GCA_001830425.1 Rhodospirillales bacterium RIFCSPLOWO2_02_FULL_58_16 | reverse complement strand
ACGATTTCTTGCAAATCCGACTACGTCAAATCGCTAAAACCGCCCGGCAAATCAAGGGCGTTCGGAGTTTTTAACAGGGGACTGTGTAATCTGCGGATAATTCTCCGGGTATTTCCCATTCCTGCCAATGACGGCAATTCTTACGGTTTTTTAATAGCTTGCAGGTCTTGGCCGGCCTGCGGTTCCTGAGTGGTTGGCGGTTCCTGAGCCGTCTTCGGGTCTTGGGTTGCGGCTTTGGCCTTCTCCTCTTCAAGCTTTTTTTCCAGCTCAAGCTTCTTCTTTTTCTCGCCCTCAATCTTGAGCAACATCTTTTTGCGCTCTTCCATCGACATGGGATAGATGCGCGCCAGCACCCGGCGGTTATCAGCCTGGTTTTCGGGGATCGCGTTGCCCTCGGCGTCGCGGTTGGGGAACTTGGGCCGGGTTTCGGCGTAGCCGCTGGCCGACAGGCGTTCCGCGTCCATTTTCTCCTTGATGAACAGGCGCACGACGCCGGCGGCGCGATTCGCCGAAAGCTCCCAGTTGGAAGGATAGCGGGCAGTGCTGATGGGATCGTCGTCGGTATGACCCTCGATATCGATCATGAAGAGTCGATAGCGGGGCGCCGTCAGCATTTCGGCAACCTGCACAAGCACGGGAACGGCCTCTTCGCGGATATCGGCGGAACCGGGCTTGTAGAAGGCCGAACTGGCCAGCTCCAGGACTACGCCTCTGCCGTCGGTCGTGACCTTGATCGCCTGGTCGGCCTGCATGTCGGTGACCATGTCTTGCAGGTCCATCTTCATCTGCTTGGTCGGATTGACCTCGCCCTCCTTGCCGCCGATTTCCTTGGCGATGGCGTCCGAGGCTTCCTGCATGGCCGGGACGTCGAAGTTGGCGAAAGACAGCATCATGACGAAAAATGTCATTAACAGGGTAACGGTATCGGAATAGGTGAGAAGCCAGTCTTCCACTACCGGGCAGTCACACTCATCGATCATTGCCATGGCGGCGCCATCCTTGTAATTCGGCTTACTTTTTCATCTTGTCGATATTGAAGTGAATCGCCGGGTCAAGAAAGCTGTTCATCTTGTCCTGGATAAAGCGCGGGTTCTTTTGGTCGGCCAACAGAACCAATCCCTCGGCGACGAGGTAATTGCGGAAGCGCATGATCGATTCGCGCTGGCTGATCTTGTCGGCGACGGGCATATAACACACCTGCGCCAAAAGGACGCCGTAAAGAGTGGTGATCATGGCCACGGCCATGCCCGCGCCCAGGGCGGCGGGATCGGCGCCCATGCCGCCGAGCATGATGATCAGGCCGATGAGGGTGCCGACCATGCCGAAGGCCGGCGAAGCGGCTCCCAGGGAAGTGAGAATCTTCACCGGAACCATGTTGCGTCCGTATGTTGTCTCGATGGTGGTGGTGAGGATGCCGCGAATTTCCTCGCCGCTGTAGCCGGAAATGACCATTTCCACTCCGAACTGAAGGAACCTGTCGCCCTTTACCGATTTCTTGGCCTCGGATTCCAAGGCGGGGACGCCGTTCTTTTGAACAAGATAGCCCCACTTGATGATGCGTCCGACCTCGGCCTTGAGGACGTCGCGACCGATGACCGGCTTGGCGAAAACCTTCGACAGAAGCTTCAGGGAGATAATGACATAGCGCGGCTCATAAGCGATAAAGGTCCTCGTCAGGGCGCCGCCGAACACCATTATGAAGCTGGGGAGGTCAACAAAGACAGACCAGTTATCCGTAGCGATAAAGATGGACCCGAGGAAAACTCCCAAGGCGCCGAGAACGCCGATTAGTGTTGATAACGACATGCTATGCCTCTGATGTTCCCGTCTTTACCGAGCAATATAGGAAAGTACCGTAACGTCTTACATGAAAATGTTTAAGATTCATGAATACCCGGCTCAGATTAACGCTCGCGGAATGATTCGTGGCGTAGCTTAAGCACCGGCCTGATCAAATAGTCCAGAACCGTTTTCTTTCCGGTATGGATATCGACGGTGGCTTCCATGCCGGCCATGATCGGCAGATCGCCTTCATGTTTACCCAGATAGTGTTTTTTCGTTTCCACCTGGATGCGAAAGAAAGGCTCTCCCTTCTCGTCGGTGCTTGAATCGGGAGCGACCATGGAAACCACTCCGTCCAGACCGCCGTAACGGGCGAAATCGTAGGTCGACAGCTTGACCAGAACAGGCTGCCCTTTGTTCACATAGCCCCGGTCTAGCAATTTCAGCTTGGCGTCCACCACCAGTTCGGCCCCGGACGGCACGATTTCCATAATCGGTTCGCCGGGTTTGACGACGCCGCCGACGGTGTTGTAGAGCATTCGCTTTACCACTCCGTCGATGGGACTTTTGATTTCGGATCGCACTCCCTGCTTGGTGGCTTCGTTCAACAACTCGACAATGCGCGAGATCGCCTGTTCCGACTTGATCTGTTCCTCTTCCGCCTCGCGTCTGAATTTGTTCTTTTCCTCGTCCATCCGCCCCTTGGCCTCTTCAACGGCGGCCATGGTGCGCGGCAGGGCGGGAATAAGTCCTTGAAGTTCACCCTGCAGTTTTTCGACCTCGGCCTGCAACTGCAAGTGCTCCATCTCGGGCGTCAATTTTTCGGCCAGCAGCTTCTTTGACATCTCAAGGCGTTTTGTGGAGAGGGTCATGTTGCTTTTGATGGAAGCGATCTTGGCTTCCAGTTCCTTGACCTCCAGCTCACGCTGCCTGACCAGTTTTTCCTGAACGCCGATGATTGAAGCAATTTCGCGCTTGCGCGCCAGATAAGCGTTTTTCTGGGCCGTAACCTGGATCGGAATGCGGTTGGCCACGTCCTCGGGAAACTCCAGCGGCCGGCCGCTGGCTTCCGCCGCCAGCCGCGAGCGCACCAGAATCTGCGAATCAAGGCGGACCTGGAGTTCTTCCTTGTTGACGCCGCTGGTGGCCAAATCCAGTTGGAGGAGCTTGTCGCCCTTTTTCACCGAGGCGCCCTCGGAAACAAAAATGCCGACCACGATGCCGCCTTCCAGGTGCTGGATGACCTTGATCTGGCCCTTGGGAATAATCAGCCCGGTGGCTATCGACACCTCCTCAAGTTCGGCGAAGCTCGCCCAGGTAAGAGCCGCCGACAGCATAATCATCACCGGCCAGGCAAGAGGCCGCCATGAAGGCAAGGGGTGGCTGACAAGGAGGGCGTCAAGTTTGTTCATTTGGACACAGGTTTCCCGGCTTCAATTTTCTTCGGGGTAATCTTGGCCAAGGGCTGGGCATGAGGAGTCGCATGAACGACCGGCTTGGGCCGGGCGGTGACCTGCACCGCCGGCGGAGAGGCGGGCCTGCCCGTCGGCGGGGGGGGCGGAGGCGTGGGCTTGCCTGCGGGCGGAGGCGCGGCCTTGCCCTTGGGGGCGGTTCCGAACAACCGGGGCAGGATATCTTCGGCCGGCCCGGACAAGGCGATCTTGCCCTTGTCCAGCGCCACCAGTTCATGGCAGGCGGCCAACAGAATCGGACTGTGGGTGACAATAACGATGGTGCGCGTCTTGCTGATCTCGGCAAGCGTTTTGCGCAATTCCTGTTCGGCCTGGCGGTCCAGGCTGCTGGACGGCTCGTCAAACAGCAGCACCGGAGGATCGCCCATCAGGGCGCGGGCGATGGCAATCCGCTGGCGCTGGCCGCCGGACAGGCGTTGCCCCGCCTCGCCGACGCCTGAGGCGTAGCCGTCGGGCATGTCGATGATAAAGGAATGGGCACCCGCTTCCTTTGACGCCCTGATGATGTCGGCGTCGTCGGCGTCGGGGAAACGGTGCGTCAGATTATCATGAATGGTGCCGGAGAAAAGGATGGTTTCCTGGGGCACATAGCCGATCCAGCGCGCCAACTCGGGGCGCGAGAACTGGCTGATGTCGGCGCCGTCCAGAACGACCCGGCCGTCGGTCGGTTTATAAAGACCCTGAAGTATCTTGAGCAGGGTCGTTTTGCCGCAACCGTTGCGGCCGACCAAAGCGGTTATGCTGTGAGGCTTGACGGCCAGATCGACGCCGTTGATTACCGGGGGCAAATCCTCGGAATAGGTGAAGGAAACATTCTCAATGACGATATTTCCCTTGGGGCGCTCCAGTTGGATTTCGCTTTCCTGACGCTCGCTTTTGGCCTTGAAAATGTCGCCCAGCCGCTCCACCGCCTGTAGAAACCCGGCATAGGCGCGCCATTGGCCGACCAACTGATTGATGGGGCCGAGAAGTCTGCCGCTCAACATGTTGGTGGCGATCAGGGACCCCATGGTCAGACGCTGGTCAACGATGGCCAGGGCGCCGATGGTGGTAAGGCAGATCGACGTCATCATGGTCAGCGAGGCGCCGAGATTTGAATACCCGTCAGCCTTGGAGCCGCGCATGACCGAACGCTCGATGTTTTCGGCGTGTTTGTCTTCCCAGATCGGGCGCATGGCCGTGTCCAGGGCCAGCGCCTTGATGGTGGTGCGCCCGGAGATCATTTCCGTGACCATGGCGTCGCGGCTGACGCTGGAGCCGCGCTCGTCCTTGTTGGCCGCCGACAACACGGCGCCCGAGCGCCACGCCACCGCGATAAACATCGGCAGAATGATCAGCAGCACCCAGGCGACAGGCGCGGCGATAACGAATATTACTCCAAGGAACATGATGGCGAACGGCAGGTCGGCGATCAGGACCGCCGAGGCCCCCGACAGAGTGTTGCGCACCACGTCAACGTCGCGGAACAGGGCGTTCCAGTGGGAGCCGGGCCGGCTTTCCAGAGTTTGCAACGGCAACGACATTATCTTGTTGAAAAGTTTGCGTCCGACCTGAACGTCGATCCTCAGCGCCACCGTCTGCATGATCCGCGAGCGCGACATGCGCAGCACATAATCAAACACCAGCACGATGATCATGCCGATGATCAGGCCGTAGAGGGTGGAGATGCCGCCGCTGCCTATCACCCGGTCATAAACCTGAAGCACGAAAATCGGCACCGCCAGCGCCAGAATGTTGACAAAGGCGGACATCGCGATCACTTCACGGAAAATAGGAACCAGGGGATCGATGAAGGGCCTGATCCAGGAACGGGTTGATGGTTCTTTCATCGTCGAGGGATTATCCGCCGGTTGCTCACAGACGCCGGATTATATGCTGACCGTTTGCCGGAAGCTAGGCCCCCTCTTGGAAACCATTGTATATTATGATAATATACATAAATGATTGATTTCGAGCGGTTGACCGGCTTTCACTGGGACGACGGCAATGTCCGCAAAAACGTCGATAAACATGGCGTCAGTCAAGCCGAGGCGGAGCAGGTGTTTTTTAATGAGCCGCTTCTGGTCGTTGATGATTCCCGGCATAGCTTGTCCGAGCCGCGCTTTCATGCTCTGGGCGTCACCGATGCGGGGCGCCGACTTCATGTAACTTTTACCTTTCGGGAGGAAAACGTCAGAATTCGCGTGATTTCCGCCCGGGATATGCATCGCAAGGAGCGAAGCCGTTATGAACATGAAACATAAGACCATTCCTGATTTCAGGAACGAGGCGGAAGAACGGGTTTTCTGGGAGACTCACGACTCCGGCGATTATGTGGACTGGAGCAAGGCCAAGCGCGCCCGCATGACCAATCTCATGCCGTCAACAAAGGCGATTTCGCTTCGACTGCCGGTCGATTTGCTGGAGCGGATCAAGGCTGCCGCCAACAAGCGGGACGTTCCCTATCAGTCGTTGATCAAGGTCTGGCTGTCCGAGAAAATCGATGCGGCGTAAATTCAGGCAAGCCTTAATTTTCATTAAATCATGATCTTTGACCTGATTGCTTCGGATAGATATAGTGAACGGCATTATGGGACACCATGTGATCTGTTCGATTTAGAAAGCGGTCAATTCGATTTATTACCGACATGATGAATTGC
>MIAA01000041.1:0-14251 GCA_001830425.1 Rhodospirillales bacterium RIFCSPLOWO2_02_FULL_58_16 | reverse complement strand
CCCCCCCCGCCGCTCGCAGGAACGGAGCAATCAGGTAAGTACTATTTTTGTACAGCCCAACCTTATTTACAGGAAAAAATGTCCAAGCTTGCGGAAAAAATAGACGCAGAGCAACAGCTTAGCATTGCTACTAAAGATGCGCTCTATGAGGCCTATTTAGCGGATGGTCGGCCTTGGGTCATTGCTTATTCAGGGGGGAAAGATTCAACGCTAGTTTTACAGCTTGTATTTGAAGTCCTGATGGACCTTGGGGGTCAGGCGCGTAAGCCTGTTTATGTGATTTCTTCTGATACACAGGTCGAAGCACCAAACGTAGTGGGCTACGTTGAAGATGTCATGGACGCAATCCATACAAATGCTCTCGAACGGGGCTTGCCGGTTACTTGTCATCTAGTGAGGCCAAAGCTATCCGAAACATTTTGGGCTAAATTGATTGGCCGTGGCTATCCACCTCCTACCCGCTGGTTTCGTTGGTGCACAACCAATATGAAAATCAAACCTAGCAGACGCGAAATTGATAAAATTGTAGCTGAGCACGGAAGCGTTATTCTTTTGTTGGGGTCAAGAACGGCGGAGAGTTCGAGTCGAAAGCAGAGGATGGATGCTCGGCAAACTAATTTTCGCAACCTGAATACCCATCATGAGATCCCTAATGCTTTCGTATTAACCCCCATATCGACTTGGGGGAATGAAGATGTGTGGGAATATCTTTATGAAAATAATCCACCCCCGTGGGAACGATCCCACAATCAAATGTTAACTCTTTATCGCAAGGCAGTGGGAGGCGAGTGTCCAGTTGTTATGGATTTAAACACTCCATCTTGCGGCGGGAGTCGTTTTGGATGTTGGGTGTGCACGGTCGTAAAATTTGACCGGAGCATGGAAGGATTTATTGAGGCTGGTGAAGAATGGATGCGTCCCTTAGCTGACTTCCGGAATTGGTTAAAGGTATTTAGGGAGCAAGAAAGTGTCCGAATGAAGAGGCGAAGAGATGGCACTGTGGGGCCAGGGCCATTTACACCATTGGCTAGAGTAGAGATACTCAAACAGCTACTTGATGCGGAAGCCAAGGTTGGGGTACGACTTATAAGCGACGCAGAGATCGGGTACATTCAAAGTGTTTGGTCGTCTGAATTTGATCTAAAAGAGCAAGCCTTTTCGATTGCGGCTGGATTTAATCGCCAGATCGAAGGAAACGTAAAGATGTCCCTTGATGAAGATGCGGTCTCAATGCTGGAAGACATTGCTGCTGGAAGGGGGCTACCCCCTGATCTTGTTGGAAAGATTCTTGAGCTTGAGCCTCAGTATTCAAATCTTGATCGATGGGGGGCTAGGCCGGAACTGCGTCGCCAACTGGAGGACCTAATTAAGGTTGCTGAGTCTTGCGAGGCTAATGCGAAATGATTTTTCATCGAATAGTCCTTAACAATATCCTTTCTTATAAAGGCGAGAAAACGTTTGATCTCGTTCAATCCAAACCGGACAAGAGGCGACTGGTTCTTGTCTTGGGGCGAAATGGCTTTGGCAAGACAAGCTTACTCAATGCCATAAAACTATTATTTCTGGGTTCTGATGATAAAGGGTTACGTGGAGGAATGACGCGGGGCACGTATGTGCTTGGCGATGAAGATTCCCGGTGGTCAGGTATTATGAACAGTCAAGCGCGCAGAGAGGACGAAACGACTTGTTCTGTTCGCATAGAAATTGGTCCGCCGGAAAAAGTTGAGTTTATTGCTCAACGCAGTTGGAACCTGGAAGGAGACAGTTTCGGCCTTGAGAATGAAACTCTTGAGGTAGAAGTTGATGGACGAACTTTCGCAGGTGAGGCAGCAGAAACACGTCTAGATGAAATTTTGCCGAGAGAACTTGTGCCATTTTTTTTCTTTGATGGAGAAGAGATAAGGCACCTTGCGGAGGCATCCGATATCCATCGGGCTGATGCAATGGAGAGACTGCTTAGCCTTAGTTTTATCAATGGCGTTGAGGGAGAACTTGATGGTCTGATTAAAGCATGGCGCAGAGAGGAATTGCCTGAAGAAGTTCAGGCGAAGATTGCCGCTAAAGAGGGAGATCTTGAGACCCATGAAAAACTTATAGAGGCCATAAACAAAAAGGCCACCAGCCTTATATCGCAAAGGGATGAATTGAAGGAGACAGCCGAATCTATTTATCACAAAATGGACTCACTACGGAAAAGTGGTAGCCTTTTTGATACAGCAAGCTTGGACCGGCAAATTTCGGAGCTGGAATCTGAACTCCAGCGAGAACAAGACCGTTTGGCATATGCGCTTGCGGCAGATGCACCTCTGCTGGCAAACCCCGGCCTTGTTCGGGCTTGTTTGGATCCCCTACGTTCCTTAGTTGATCAAAAAAGCAAAGCTGCTGAATCAACCCTTACAACTTTATATGAGGTGCTTCCAAGCCGTCTTTTTGACGAACCTCCACAGCCACGTACAAACCTGTCAGATGATCAAAAGCGTTTTTTCCAAAACAAGCTCAAGAGTATTCTGGATACGTTTGGGTTACATGATGAGGATACTGACAGCATCATTGAAGGCCTAGATTTGATTCGATCCCGCAGCCTCCTTGATCAGTTTTTGGGGATTAACAACAGCATTAAAGCAATTAGGGAAGAACGAGCACGTCAACTAAAGGAAATTAGCCGTAAAAAGATGCAGCTAGAGGACAAGAGAGCAGAGCGGAGGGAATCTCAGTATGGCTCATCGGAAGCTGCTGGACAGTATAAGCAGCTAGAGACAGAATCTGCGGACGTTCATCAGCAAATTGGGAAATTGGAAGCGGAAATATCCGGCAAGAACGAACATCGTCAACTGAAGACTGATGAAATTCAGGATATTGAGAAACATATCAAGGAGCTTGAACGCCAAGTTTGTGACGCAGGGAAAGCAGGTAAACGGCTGAGCATTGCAATTGGATTGAAGAAATCATTTGAGGAATATCGCCGCCAAAGGCGTGAAGCGAAACGTAAAAAAATCGAAGAAACAATCAATACTCATTTCAAATGTCTTATGTCAGGCCACCGATTAATTGATGAGATCAAAGTAGACAATGATTTTTATCTGACGTTTTTTGATCGTTCCGGAAATCAAATTGGACACTCAACTATTTCCCATGGAATGCGCCAGCTTGCTGTTACGGCAATGCTATGGGCTTTAAAGGATGTATCAGGGAAATCTCTGCCTATCATTGTCGATACGCCATTAGCCCGGATTGATCGTGAGAACCAAGAAAACCTATTGTTAAATTATTATCCAAACGCTGCTGAGCAAGTGCTTATTTTGGCAACGGATTCCGAGATTGATAAACGCAAGTTCGAATTAATAATTTCTCAAGTTGATCGAGTTTACAGGCTTGATAATCCGGATGGACAAACCACATCTCCGGTTCAAATTAGCGGCACGGATTATCAAAGCATTAGTTGGGAGGCCGTGATCAATGGCTAAAATCTATATTCCCTCTGTTGACGAGCAATTTATTCGCACACTTCAGGATAAAGGTTTAGGCGTCCCAATGGCTCCACATTGGATTGTCGCGCGAATAGCTTTAGCTCGTTCCCTCCAACTGCCGCGTTTTCCCGATAAGGAATTGTCTAAACCGGTAACGAAAGAGCGCGGGTTTGAAATTCATATGGAGCAGCTTACTGGAGAAAATACAGCAAATCCTGATGCCGTAGACTATACGGATGCGTTTAAGTTGCTTCTCTCGAACTATCATCAAGAGGACCTTTTCTCCAACAGGCCAAGATTTATTGAGCTTTTACAGCGTCATATCCAACGTGGGATGGGGGAGATAAAAGCGTCTTGGCGTGAAGGGAATGATTTCCATGATTACCTCTTTCAGGAACTTTTCTTCGAATGGTCTGTAGATGGGCCAACAAGCCCGGAAGATACTCATAACCGGATAAGGCGTGCACTCGGTGAAATTGGCGTAAATGCAACCATCGACGAAATTAAGGAAGGTCCAAGGCTCACAAGATATGTTCTTCATCTAGCGAGTTCATCTGACTTGGATCGCCTTAAGAAGGGGGTTGATAAGATTCCGTTTGAGATCGGCATCAAGCAGGCAGTAACTCTCCAGGCAACGTCTGGAGTAAGACGGATTGCTCTTGATGTCCCACGTCCCGAGCGAGAGTGGAAGCCCGTTGAAGGAGCAATGATCCCAAGCTGGATCAAAGGAGCAGAGGGAGGATTGCCTGTTAGTCCCGGAACAGATGTTTTAGGTAATCCGATTGTCTTCGATTTGGCGGAAACACCGCATCTCTTTGTGGCGGGAACGACGGGTAGCGGTAAGAGTGTTTGCCTCCATTCGATATTATTATCTCTTCTTTCATCAGGGAAAAACGTTTCACTGGCTCTTCTCGATCCCAAAGGAGGTGTTGAATTTGCAGCCTATGAAAGCTGCAAGAATCTATGGGGTGGGAGTGTAGTAAAGGATGTTGCCGATAGTGCTGAGGCACTCTCTGGGCTGATTAACGAAATGGAGCGAAGGCAAAAAGAGTTTGCGAAACTTGGCGTGAAGAAACTCAGTGAGGCTCAAAAGAAAGGCTCTGATCTACCGAGTATTGTGGTTGTTATTGATGAGTTGGCAGACTTGCTGATGCAACGGCCAGAAGTGGAGGGAGTTCTTGATCGGCTGGCTCAAAAAGCAAGATTTGTTGGCATTCACCTTGTTCTTGCTACCCAGCGCCCGGATGCAAAGACTTTCACAGGGATACTTAGGACAAATGTGCCAAGCCGGATCGCCTTAACAGTTCAAAAAAGCCAGGAATCAAAAATCATCCTCGACGAAATCGGGGCTGAGAAACTCCTCATGCGTGGGGATATGTTGATTAGGTTGGCAGGAAAAGAAACCGTTCGTGCTCACGGGGCGCGTGTTGAACAAGGCGATATTCGGGCATGGCTGTAACAAGAGATTAGAAATGGCTTTTGGTAATGGCTAGAATCGGCAAATTCCTGCGAAAGGCTTTCGGCGTTGACCGGCTGATGGCGTTGGCCCTGCTCGCCGGGTTCGTTTTTCTGTATGTTTCCAACCCCTATCCGGTCGATTACCTGCGTCTCAAGACGTTTGATTTCTATCAGAAGCTGAAGCCCCGCGAGATTCCGCCGCCGGCGCAAAAGCCGGTGACCATCATCGACCTTGACGAGGACAGCCTGGCCGAGATCGGGCAATGGCCGTGGCCGCGCAATGTTGTCTCCCGGCTTGTCGCCAACCTGATGCAAATGGGCGCCGCCATCGTCGCTTTCGACATTGTTTTTGCCGAGCCTGACAGGATGAATCCGTCCGATGTCGCCGACGCCGTTTATGGGCTGGACGATCAGACCAGGGATAAATTGCGCTCGCTGAAAGGCAACGATCAGGCCTTTGCCGACGTAATCAAGGAAAGCCGGGTGGTGCTGGGGCAGGCCGGCTATTGGGAGGAAAGAAAAATCAAGGCCGGGCCGCCGGTGAAGAAGTCGGTCGCCGTCAAAGGCAAAAGCCCCAATAACTTTCTTCCCAGGTTCAAGTCCCTGGTCCGCAACGTGCCGGTGATCGAGGAAGCGGCGGCCAAGGCGCGCTCCGGCGGTCACGGCATTTTCTCGCTGGTGCCGGAGCCGGACGGCATCGTCAGGCGGGTGCCGACACTTTTCAATTATGACGACAACCTTTATCCGTCTCTTGCCGTCGAGATGTTGCGTCTGGCCTTTCAGAGCCAGACTATCCTCGTTGAGGCCAGCGACATCGGCGTGAAGGATGTCAAGGTCGCGTCAAAAAAGGCCTTTCCTCCTGACGGATTATCCCTGCCCACGGATAAAGAGGGGCGCGTCTGGCCCTATTTCTCGAAAAGCGACAAGGCCAAGTATGTTTCCGCCCGCGAAATCCTTGCCGGAACCGCCGACCCGGCGTTGATCAAGGGCAAGATGACCATTATCGGCACCTCGGCGGTGGGATTGCTGGATATCCGGGCGACGCCGGTTGATCCGGTGATTCCCGGCGTGGAAGTCCATGTCCAGTTGATCGAGGCGGCGCTGACCGGCCAATACCTGTCCAGGCCCAACTTCACCAACGGCGCCGAGTTGATCCTCATCGTCTTCGGCGGTTTGCTGATGGTGTGGCTGGTGCCACGGCTGGGCGCCAAGTGGACGTTGATGTTGCTTCTGGTTCTGGCAAGCGGCGCCGCAGGCGCGTCCTGGTATTTTTTCAGCGAAAAGCGGATTCTGTTTGACGCCGGCTTCGCCATTATCTCCATTCTCGGCCTTTATATCCTGATGACCTACACCAGCTACGCCAGGGAAGAGGCCCAGCGCCGCCAGACCCGCGACGCCTTCTCCAAATATCTGTCGCCGGCGATGGTCGAGAAGGTGGCCGGCGATCCCAGCCAACTCAAGCTGGGCGGCGACAAACGCGACATGACCCTGCTGTTCTGCGACGTGCGCGGTTTCACCACCATTTCCGAGCAGTTTGACGCGGTGGGCCTTACCGCCTTGATCAATAAGCTGCTGACGCCGCTGACCAACGTCATTCTCAGCAATCAGGGAACCGTCGACAAGTATATGGGCGACTGCATCATGGCGTTCTGGAACGCGCCGCTGGACGACGCCAAACATGCCCGCAACGGCTGCCTGTCGGCGCTCGGCATGCTGGCGGCGATGGGGCCGCTCAACACCCGGCTGGAGGCGGAGGCCAAGGCGGAGGGCCGCAAGCATATTCCGCTCAAGGTCGGCGCGGGCCTTAATTCCGGCGAATGCGTGGTCGGCAACATGGGGTCGGATCAGCGTTTTGACTATTCGGTGCTGGGCGATACCGTGAATCTGGCGTCGCGGCTTGAAGGCCAGTCCAAGTCCTACGGCGTCGATATCGTTATCGGCAACGCCACCCGCGACCGTGCGCCCGAAATGGCCTCCATCGAACTGGACTTCATCCAGGTCAAGGGCAAGACGACCGGGATTCATATTTTCGCGCTGATGGGCGACGAGACGGTTGCCGGGCAAAAGGAATTCCAGGCGCTCAAGTTCGCCACCGAAAAGATGATTAAATGCTATCGCGCCCAGGATTGGACCAATGCCCGCGAATGCCTTGAATTATGCCGGGGCCTGGTGGGTAATTTCAAGATCAGCGGCCTGTATGACCTCTATGAGGAACGCATCGCCGAATACGAGAAAAATCCGCCTCCCGCCGACTGGAACGGCGTCTTTATCGCCACCTCCAAGTAGGACTTTTATACCGGTCCCTGTATTTTTTGCCCCTGTTGCAGCGCGGGCATAAGATTGAAGTAAGGGCGGATGTAGGGGGAGTCAGACCTCTCGAATTCATCCAGCGACCCGTCAAAATAAACCCGGCCCTGATGAATCATCACCGTGCGCGGCCTGAGGCGGATCAGCAGGTCCTTGTCGTGGGTGATGATTACCGTCGTGCGGCCCGGTCGGCCGGCGTGGGTGGCGACAATAAGGTCATGTATTTGCAGGGAGGTGGTCGGGTCCAGCCCGGTGGTCGGTTCGTCATAAAAGATGACGGCGGGCTTCATCGCCAGCGCCCGGGCGACCGCCAGACGTTTGGCCATGCCGCCGGACAGGTCGTGTACGTCAAGATCAAGGAAGTCATCGCCTGAATCCAGGCCCACCGAGACCAACACCGAGCGGGCAATCGACTTGATCTCGCGCCTGTTAAGGTTTCTCACCTCGCTCAGCCACAGGGCGATGTTGTCATACACCGTCCCGGAGAACAGGGCGTTCTTCTGAAAAACCACGCCCCAATGCATGCAGATATGGTCAAGCTGATTGGAGGTGAGTTGCGAAATGTCAACCAGCCCTTCGCCTGAGGAGTCATGATCGGCGACGAGCACGCGCCCATGATCCGCCGTCAGCAGCCCAAGAATATGATTCAATAAAACCGTCTTGCCGCAACCCGAGCCGCCGACAACGGCGATGATGTCGCCCCGGTAAATAGTCAGATCAATCCCCCGCAAGGCGTGATTGGCGCCGAACGACTTGCCCAGCCCGTCGATTTTAATCTCGACGGCCCCCGATTGGTTTGGCGCCTGTTCATTCATGCTCCGAGAATACATAAATCAGGAGCGTTCGCCCATAAATTCAAGCGCCTTGCCGTTGTAAATGGACTTGCAAAGGTCGGCGGGGAGTGTCTTTGTTTGCGTGTGAGTACGCTGTTTGAATCCCAGGCTCCCCGCCCCCTGGCCGATCGCCTGCGTCCGAAAGCGCTGGATGAGGTGGTGGGGCAGGAGCATCTGCTGGGGACCGATGGTCCGTTGGGGCGCATGGCGGCTTCAGGACGGGTGTCCTCGATCCTGCTGTGGGGACCGCCGGGGTCGGGCAAGACGACCATCGCCCGCCTGCTGGCCGAGCGCACCGATCTGCATTTTGAGCCGTTGTCCGCCGTGTTCTCCGGCGTCGCCGATCTGCGCAAGGTATTCGAGGCGGCGCGCAAGCGGCGCGGCATGGGGCTGGGAACTTTGCTGTTCATCGACGAAATCCATCGTTTCAACCGCGCCCAGCAGGACGGGTTTCTGCCTTACGTCGAAGACGGCACGGTGATTCTGGTCGGCGCCACCACCGAGAACCCGTCGTTCGAGTTGAACGCGGCGCTGTTGTCGCGCTGTCAGGTTTTGGTGCTTAACCGTCTGGACGACGAGGCGTTGGAGGCGTTGCTCAGGCGCGCCGAGGCCGAGGTCGGCAAGAGCCTGCCTGTCAATGCCGACGCCAGGGCGGCGTTGCGCGCCATGGCTGACGGCGACGGGCGGTATCTGTTCAACATGGCCGAGGATATTTTCAGCCTGCCGCCCGAGCCGGCGCTGGACATCGCCGCCCTGACCGTCGCCGTGCAAAAACGCATGCCGCTGTATGACAAATCCCGAGACGGACACTTCAATCTTATCAGCGCCCTCCACAAGTCGCTGCGCGGCTCCGACACCGACGCCGCGCTGTACTGGTTTGCGCGGATGATCGCCGGCGGCGAAGACCCCCGCTATATCGCCCGCCGGTTGCTGCGTTTCGCCGTCGAGGATGTCGGACTGGCCGACCCGGACGCGCTGCCCCAGGCCGTTGCCGCCTGGGAAGCCTACGAGCGTTTAGGCTCGCCGGAGGGAGAATTGGCGCTGGTGCAGTTGATCGTCTATCTGGGCTGCGCGCCCAAGTCCAACGCCGCCTACAAAGCCGAGAAAGCGGCGATGAAGACGGCCGGGGAAACCGGCTCGCTGTCGCCGCCCAAGCATATCCTCAACGCCCCGACCGGCCTGATGAAGAATCTCGGCTACGGCGACGGATATGTTTATGATCACGATGTCGAGGACGGGTTTTCCGGCCAAAACTACTTCCCCGACGGCATGGAGCGCCGCCGCTTTTACACGCCCAGGGATCGCGGCTTTGAACGCGAGATCGCCAAGCGCATCGCCTACTGGGACAAGCTGAGGAACAAGGGGAAAGAATGATCGTCGATCTGGCCCAACTGCTGATTTTCGGCATCATCGTCGATTGGGCGTTCCGCAAGCTGTCCGTTCCCGGTGTGATCGGCATGCTGCTGCTCGGAACGGCCTTCGGGCCGCACCTGCTGAACCGGATAAATCCGGAGCTGCTGACGGCGTCGGGCGACCTGCGCATGCTCGCCCTTGTGGTCATTTTGCTGAGAGCCGGGTTCGAGTTGAGCAAAAAGACCCTGAACAAGGTGGGAGGCCGGGTGGCGCTGCTGTCCGTCGTCCCGGCGCTCATGGAAGGCGCCGCCGTCACCGTGCTGGGGCCGCCGTTGCTGGGACTCACCACCATGGAGTCGGCGGTGTTAGGCTCGGTGCTGGCGGCGGTGTCGCCGGCGGTGGTGGTGCCGATGATGATCGGTTTCATCGGGCGCGGCATGGGCGCCGCCAAGGGCATCCCGACGATGGTGCTGGCGGCGTCGGCTCTCGACAACGGTTTTGTCATCGTTGTTTACAGCGCCCTTGTCGGCATCCTCACCGGGCAGAGCGTCAATATCGCCTGGAAGCTGGCCGGCATCCCCATGGCCATTGCGCTGGGTATCGGGGTCGGGCTGATAGCGGGACTGGCGCTGTTTCATCTGTTCAGCCGCTTTAATCCCCGCGCCACCAAGCGGGTGCTGGTGATTCTGGCGCTGTCGGTGATCCTGGCGCATATCGAGCATCTGATCGCCGGGCGGGTTCCTTTCGCCGCTTTGCCGGCGATCATGGCGATCGGCTTTATCATCCTTGAAAAAGACGAACATATGGCTCACGAACTTTCCGTCAGATTCGGCAAGATTTGGGTTTTCGCCGAGATCGTGCTGTTCACCCTGGTCGGCACCCAGGTCAATATCGACGCGGCGCTGAAGGCGGGAATGATCGGGGCGGCGGCGCTGATTGCCGGCGGTCTGGCGGCGCGCTCTCTCGGCGTTCGGCTGTGCCTCATCGGTAGCGGCCTGAACCGGGGAGAGCGTCTGTTCGTGGTGGTTTCCTATATTCCCAAGGCGACGGTGCAGGCGGCCATCGGCGGCGGAGCGATGCTGGTCATGGCGGCGGCGGGGATGGATACCGGACCCGGCGAGATCATTCTGGCGGTCGCCGTTTTCAGCATCCTGCTGACCGCGCCGCTGGGGGCGTTGGCCATCGCCTTTACCGGCGAGCGAACGCTGGAGACGACGGATTCGCCCTTTGACGACGCCCGCGCCGCCGCTATCGAGAGCGAGGGAGACGCGCAATGAGCGACGTTAGAGCCGAAGAAATATCCGAAGCAGACGCCGGCCTGCGGCTGGACCGCTGGTTCAAGCGGCATTTCCCGCAACTGACCCACGGTCGTCTGCAAAAATTGCTGCGCACCGGGCAGGTTCGGGTGGACGGCAAACGCATCAAGGCCGGCTTCAGGCTTGAGGCGGGCCAGCATATCCGCGTGCCTCCCTTAAGCGCCGACGAAGGGGAACCCGGACAGGACAAGGCGATGAAAGTCAGCGCTGCCGATGCCGGGGCGGTGCGGTCGATGGTCCTTTATCGCGACGATCACGTCATCGTTCTTAACAAGCCGCCGGGGCTGGCGGTGCAGGGCGGAACCAAGACGGCGCGTCACCTGGACGGCATGCTGGACGCCTTGCGCTTCGGCTCTGACGAAAGGCCGAGGCTGGTGCATCGGCTGGACAAAGACACCTCCGGCGTATTGCTGTTGGCCCGCAATGCCGCCTCCGCCGCCAAGCTGGCCGCCGCTTTTAAATCCAAAACGGCGCGCAAGCTGTATTGGGCAGCGGTTGTCGGCGTGCCGCACCCGCCGGAAGGCCGCATCAACTTGCCGTTGGCCAAGATATCGGGCGCCAAGGGCGAGCGGATGATGACCGGGTCAAGCGAAGGTAAGGCGGCGGAAACCCTGTACAGGGTTGTCGAACATATAGGAAAAAAAGCGGCATGGCTGGTCCTTGCGCCGTTAACCGGAAGAACCCACCAGTTGCGCGCTCATTGCGCCGCGCTGGGAACGCCCATTCTCGGCGATGGAAAGTACGGCGGGGCGGCGGCTTTTTTCGCCGGGGATGAAGCATCGGGCAAGCCCCACCTGCACGCCCGCTCCATATGTATTCCTCACCCGAACGGCGGCGTCCTGGAAGTCGTCGCGCCGCTACCCGTCCACATGAAGGAAACCTGGAACCATCTGGGGTTCAGCAGTGACGATGAGGCGGACAAGCAGGCCGCCGACGGCTTAAAAAACTTATAATTATTCAAACTACTGTGATCCCCGTCACACTTGCGGGCTATTTTACGATGGTAAGGTTCTTGTCAGTAGGACGCTAATGGATCGTGGACGTGAAGAGGGGGGTGCCTTGGCTAAAGTCAGTTACGAAATGGCGAATGTTCTTCTGGTTGAGCCGAGAGCGGAGGTGCGCTCCGAGATAAAGGAGGCCTTGGTTTCGCTGGGATTTAATAATATTACCGAAACCGGCAACATGAGAGGGGCGCGTGACGTTTTCATGGAGATGGACGTCCATCTTGTCGTCGGCGAGTCCACCCTGCCCGAAGGCGACCTCGGCGAATTGATCCGTCAGGTGCGGCACCAGGAAATCAGCAGCAGCCCCTTTGTCGTTGCCGTGGCGATAATTTCTCAGATGGATCGGGCTAAAGCCGCCATTGACGCCGGCAATGACGACGTGTTGTTAAGGCCGTTCACGACGGAAAAATTGAAAGAGCGCATCCTGAACCTGACTAAATCCCGCAAGAAATTTGTCGTAACCACCGAATACATCGGGCCTGACCGTCGCAACAGGCCGGCAACCGAGGGCCTTCAAATCCCGAGAATTGACGTTCCCAATCCGCTGCAAATAAATTTCAGCAGCAAGGCCGGGGTCAGAGAAATGCAGATCGCCTCAAAAAGGGCCTTGGCTATTGTCAATAAACAAAAAGTGGAGCGGCATGTCTTTCAGGTTAACTGGCTTATGGAACGCATTGTCCCCAAGCTCAGAGATAAAAAGGATAATTCTGCCGAAGACCTGCTGGGCAGGTTGTATTGGGTGTCAAGGGACCTGGCGCGGCGGATTGCCCTTACCGACTATGTCTATGCTACCTATTTGAGCAATACCCTGGTCAGCATTGTCGATGAAATCGTTCAGTCTCCCGACCTCGTTGATGAAAAAGAGGTGGAGTTGATGGAAAAAATAGCACAGACGCTGATGAACTTCTGTTCGCCCGGTCGTGGCGTCGTAGCGCCGGAAGAACCGAAGAAGGTCAACATTCCGGTTAGCAATCCGGCTATCGTTGCCTGTTCGCCGGAAGCCGGCTTGGGGCTTCCTCATTAGTTGTCGCGTCTTAACAAGCAATAGGCAAAGACAAAAAACAACCCGGCAAGCCCGAAAAGGATGGCGCTGTTGTCACGCAGCGCCCGTGTGACTTTTTGGCCTATGCCGGGAGCGGCGACGATGCCCTTGGGCCAGGCGACGGCGATGGTCATTCCTTCGCCGGGTTGAAGTGGGCCGGCGGCGGCGAAGGTGACATTGCCCTGCCTGTCGGCACCGATCATAACATTCTGATTCTTGGCGTTTCCCCGGCCGGTAAAGGCATCCTGTTGAACCACATAGGCGCCGGGCGGCAGTTCGACTATCGCCCTGGCGTTTTCTATAACAAAGCCCCATTGATCGCCGGTGATATTCCGGTAAAGCTCGTCGAAGTCGTCGGAGTAGCTGATCAGGCGATCGGCGGCGTATTTAAGGGTGTAGACATAAACGCCCGGCTTTAACGTATCCTCCTTTCCTCCCAGATAGACTCGTTTGCCGTCGGCGGTGGACTCAATGCGGTAGTCTTCGCTCCTGCCGTCCCTTAGCGCCTCCAGCACTTGAAGGCCGCTCTTTACCGTGTTTCCGAAGTGATCCTTGTAAGCCGCCGGGAAGTCGCGGCGAATGCCGCGCCCTGAGCCGGACGCCTTGATGGTCTCGGTGATTATTACCGTCGCGTCGGCGTTGATTGAAATGCGGCTTTCAAATTCGAGAATCCTCCCGTCATTTGCCTGGGCGATTCCTGCCGCCGGCAACGCGACAAGCAGAACAAGGCTGTGGAGAATACGTTTCATGGTCAGCCGAACATATGATACCTTTGCCGTCTTGTCCAAGTGAGAGCAAAACTTGTGGCTCGACGTTTTGCGTCTGTTGCGATATGATCGGCCCATGAACAAAATGCTCGAACGCGCCATTGCCCAGGCTGTTTGTCTGCCCGAGGACGAGCAGGAGACCCTTGCCTCTCTGATGATGGAAGAGATGGAGAGTGAGCGCGCATGGGATGAGAGTCTCGCCAAATCCGAGAACAAGCTCGCCGAATTGGCAAGACAAGCCAAGGCGCAGCACACTCGGGGCGAAACCACGCCGTTGGTTTTTCCGGCAGACAAATGATCTCGTACGCCACGCCTGATTTCTGGGCGTGTTTTAACCAGCTTCCCAAGCAAATTCAGGCCAAGGCGAAAGCCGCCTACGCTGTGTGGGATACCGATCCCCGCCATCCCGGCCTGCACTTTAAGCCCCTGCCATCGGCGGGCGAGGATGTCTGGTCGGTGCGTATCGGCATTCATTGGCGTGCTCTCGGCACGAAGACCGGAAACGAAATGATCTGGTTCTGGATTGGCCCCCACGCCGAATATAACCATTTGATCAGCCGGCGCCGCCCCACATGAGCGTTGGATGTATTTTGATGGTCTCGGTGATTAGTCCCCTGTTAAAAACTCCGAACGCCCTTGATTTGCCGAGTGGTTTTAGCGATTTGACGTAGTCGGATTTGCAAGAAATCGTATTTTTTCGGCTG
>MIAA01000040.1 GCA_001830425.1 Rhodospirillales bacterium RIFCSPLOWO2_02_FULL_58_16 | reverse complement strand
AACTTTTGCGCCGAATCATCGCCGCCATATGGGTCGTAATAATGCCTCAATCAGCACTCAACCCGGCTTATTAACGGTCGACAAATTATCGGCGGCGAAGGGGGTGACAATGACCCGATAACGCTTCATACCTTGCCCGCATCGAGTTGATCAAAAAAATCGGACGCTTCCGCGCCTTGCCCGCTGCGGGCTTGGCTCAGTCCCTTGCGAATGGCGGAGACGGTGTTGACGTACTCGATCTGATCCTGGATATCCTGCCATGCTTGGGCGTCCATAATGACCAGAGACGGCTTGCCGTTCACCGTCAGAATGGACGGGCGACCGGTTTCCTTCAGGTGAGACATGAACCGGGTAGTATCGCGCTTGAATTCGGTCAGCGGTCGAATGTCCTTGGTGATGTCCATGTCGTTCCCATCCTTAAAGCATCTTATATGATGCGAATATGGTGCATTATGTCGCGCATATCAAGCCCGCGCATGACGGAGGGGTTCGTTTCGAGTCATCGTCAATGGTCGCCTGATCAATCGCTCACAGCGGCGGCCTTGAGGCCGCTCAGGGAGGCGGCGAGTCCGTCCTCGACGATGCGCGAGACCTCGGCGTCAACGATGTCGGATAATTCAAGAAAAGTTTTTAAGGCGGCCTTGATCGCCGGCTCGCCGGATTGGGAACGCACCGTCCGTTCCAGCGCCTCGCCGGCGGCGTGCATGCGCTCATGAGGGTCGGTGGGGTGGCGGAATTCTCCGATGTCTTCGTTTCTCCGGCCCTTTTTGAGATACCATTGACCGAGGCGGCAACGGGCCGGACTGTGAGCCATATCCATCTTGGGAAGATCGCTCCATTCGCCGGGAGAGGTTTTGGTCAGCGTATAAACGGCGTCCAGAACCTTGCGGCGGTAGGAAATATGATTGACCCAGGCATTGTAAAGAATGCCGAGAGATGACGAAGGCCACTGTCGATCGGAAGAACACATCGCGATGAAGTCCGCCAACGGAACGGGGCGGCTTATCCAGTAGCCCTGCACTTCATTGCAGCCCGAGGCCATCAGGAAGGTGTAAACGCACTTGTTTTCGACGCCCTCGGCGATGGTCTTCAGGGACAACTCGCGGGCCATGTACAAGCTGGACTGAACGATGTGGGTATTGCGGGCGTCCTTCGACATGCGGCCGACGACCCCCTGGTCCAGCTTGATCGCCGAGAACGGAAGCCGGCTCAACACGTCAAGCGACGAATAGCCGGTGCCGTAGTCGTCCATCACCACCTCGATGCCCAGCGCCACCAGATCGAAAAGACACATGCTGATGCGCGCCGAACTGTCAACGATGGCGGTCTCGGTGATTTCGATCTGGATGTTGCCGGGGTCAATGCGCCGGCTGCCGATAAAGCTGCGCAGCATCTTGACCAGATAGGGCGAACGGAGATCAAGGGAAGATACGTTGAAGGCGATCTGGATGTCGGTCTTGACCTCGCGGACGGCTTCAATGTTTTCAATCAGTTCGGGCAGCATGACCGCCGTTATGTCGGTGATGAATCCGGAATTTTCGCATTGGGGAAGAAAATCGATAGGCGGAATCACCGATCCGTCGGGCTTGATCCAACGCAAAAGGGCCTCGCCGCCGACGATGCGCCCGTTGAGGAAAGAAACTTTCGGCTGGTAATAGAAGCGGAACTCTCCATTGTGAAGAGCCTGTTCTATCTCGCTGATTTTAATATCGTTCGTCAGTATGCGTACTCCATGAACGCCGGATCGACATTTCCTTGCCAGCGTTGCCCGTATGCCGCCAAAAGCTCCTCGGCGGGCGTAACCCCCGATTCGGCAATACGAAAGAGTGGCTTGAGGAAGCATGTTTCGTCAAGCCCGACGCCGTTCAACCGCGCCCGGCGGCGCAGTCCCTCATGGGCGATATTCAGCACATCCAAGGCTACGTCTTTTATTATGCCGTTCCTGAACGGCGTGTTAAGAGCCAGAATCGGTACTTTTTCGCGCAGCGTCGCGCGTTCGGCCGGCGTCCAGTTCTTGACCAATTGCCACGCGGCGTCCTGCGCCGCGTCATCGTACAACAATCCGACCCAAAAGGCGGGCAAGGCGCAAAGCCGTCCCCAGGGGCCGCCGTCGGCGCCTCTCATTTCCAGGAATTGTTTAAGCCTGACCTCGGGAAAGGCGGTCGTCAGGTGGTTTGCCCAATCGGCAATGGTCGGGCATTCACCGGGAAGCGCCGGCAGGCGACCGGCCATGAAGTCACGAAAAGACTGCCCGGCGGCGTTGATATAGCGGCCTTCCCGATAAACAAAGTACATCGGGATGTCGAGTATGTAGTCAACATAACGCTCGAAGCCGAAACCATCCTCGAAAACGAAGGGAAGAATTCCGCAGCGATCAGGATCGGTATCGGTCCAGACACGGCTTCGATAACTCAGATAGCCCGAGGGCTTGCCTTCCTTGAAGGGAGAATTGGCCCATAACGCCGTGGCGACCGGTTGCAGGGCCAGAGCAACGCGGAACATCTTTACCATGGCGGCTTCCGAACAGAAGTCCAGATTGACCTGAACGGTGCAGGAAGACAGCATCATCTCCAGGCCTTTGCCGCCTTTTTTCGGCATGTATTCACGCATGATGGCGTATCTGGCCTTAGGCATCCATGGAATTTCGGCAAGCGGCCACTTGGGCTGATAGCCCAACCCCATGAAGCCGATCCCCATTTCGTCGGCCACCGCCTTGACCTGGTTCAGGTGATCGGTGACTTCCTTGCAGGTCTGGTGCAGGGTTTCCAATGGGGCGCCGGAAAGTTCGATCTGTCCTCCCGGTTCAAGAGTTATGGAACCGGCATCGGACCTGATCAGGGCGATGACGGCTCCGTTCTCCGCCACAGGCTTCCAGCCGAAGCGGGTGAGTCCGTGCAGAAGAGCGCGTACGCCGCGTTCACCCTCGTATTCCAACGGGCGCAGGTCATCAAGCCGATAGGCGAATTTCTCATGCTCGGTGCCTATGCGCCGACTTTCAGGGAGCTTGCATCCGGCCTCCATGTATTCGATCAGGGAGCGCTTGCCGGTGACGGCGTCGTTTGTTTCATCCATGGAATTTCAATTCGTCTTCAGTGAGCGTTACGTTGGTACGGGCGCTCGGACCAGTCGCCGATGACGGCCTGCCAGCAGGCCAGCGCCGACAAGGCGGCTGTTTCGGCGCGGAGAAGGCGCGGCCCCAGGCTGATCTTGGTGACAAATGACAGTTTTTCAAGGGCGGCGAGTTCGGATTCGGCAAAACCGCCCTCCGGCCCGGTTAAAATTCCGACGCTTCGACCGGTAGTCGTTTTGCTTAAAACTTCGAACATAGGCAGGCCTTCTCCCGTTTCAACGGCCGCCAGCAAGGGACGATCCGCCGGCCATTGTGAAAGCAGCTTATCCAAAAGGAGCGGCTCGTCGATGCGGGGAACGCTTAATCTTTCGCATTGCTCTGCGGCCTCGATCACGGTGGCGCCCAGCCGTTTCGTATTTATTCGCGTTGCCGCCGTGTGTCTGGTGAACACCGGCAGAAGGCGGGAAACGCCGAGTTCGGTCGCCTTCTCGACAAGAAAATCGATGCGGGTCTTTTTAAGGGGAGCAAAGACGAGCCACAGGTCCGGCCCCGTATTTTGGGGACGGGTCTGCCCGCTGATTACAAGGACGCACCCGTTTTTATCCATGGATTCTATGCGGGCCGACCATTCGCCGTCGCGTCCGTTGAAAACAGCCGTCATTTTGCCGGGACGAGTCCGCATGACATCGTTCAGGTAGTGGGCCTGACTTTTAGGCAGGACAACGGCCCGGCCCGGCGTCAAATCGTCTTTCACGAAAAGTCGTATATTCGTTTTTGATCGCGGCATTTTCAGAAGCCTGTTTGTAAAGTCCGGCGTGAATGGTGTATTACTTTCATCCATGACAGACATGGTCAAGAGTTCCGCCGGCGATATTTCCACAGAGATATGGATTGATCGCCTTGTTCCCGATGCGTTGAGGCCGTATCTGCGGCTGTCGCGAATTGACCGGCCGACAGGAATATGGCTTCTTCTTTTTCCATGCTGGTGGAGCGTTGCCCTTGCTTCTCCTTCATGGCCGGATGTCTGGTTGTTCGCTCTTTTCGGCATCGGCGCGCTGGTTATGCGCGGCGCCGGCTGCACCGTCAATGATATTGCCGACCGCGACTACGACGCCAAGGTCGCCCGCACGGCGACCCGGCCTCTTGCCAGCGGCGCGTTAAGCGTGCGTCAAGCCGTCATATTCCTGCTCCTGCAATTGCTGTCCGGGCTGGCCGTGCTCCTCCAGTTCAATGCGTTCACGATTGCGTTGGGGGTAAATTCGCTGGTGCTTGTCGCCATCTATCCTTTCATGAAACGCATTACTTATTGGCCGCAACTGATACTGGGGTTGGCTTTCAACTGGGGAGCGCTGATGGGATGGGCGGCGATAAGAGGCGACCTGGACATGCCGCCCCTGGCGCTGTACGCCGCCGGAGTCCTGTGGACGCTGGGCTATGACACGATCTACGCCCATCAGGACAAGGAGGATGATGTTCTTATCGGCGTTAAATCAACGGCGTTGAAGCTGGGGGAAAACACCCGTCCGTGGCTGTTTGCTTTTTTCGGCGGCGCCGTCCTGTTGACTGCGTTGTCCGGATATCTGGCGGGCCTGGCCTGGCCCTTTTTCGTTATCATGTTCATGGCGGCCGGTCATCTCGGATGGCAGGCGGCGACGGTTGACCTGTCGGTTCCCAAAGACTGTCTGGCGAAGTTCAAATCCAACAGCCGTTACGGCTGGATCGTCCTGGCCGGAATCATCGCCGGCCGGGTGGCGGGGTGAGTAAACCTATTGCAAAAAAACCACGGATGAACGCCGATTAACGCGGATATCAATTCAATCCGACGTTCTTGAGTTGTATGATTTGCGAAACAAGTAATGTGTCCCCAAAACAGCGAATGAGTTAATTCTTCTTATCCCCGCCGGGTGCGGCGGCGCCGGAATCCAGGTACTTGGCAATATCCACCTCGTCGATCTGTTCCGGCAGCAGGAACCTTTCCGCATATTCCTTATAGATGCCGGACTTGAGGAACAGATTAAAGATGTCCGAATCGACGTGTTGATCCTTTTTCATAAAGGAAAGAATTTTAACGCTCTCGCTCAGCGTTTTGGCTTTCTTGTAGGGGCGATCAGCGGCGGTCAGGGCCTCGAAAATATCGGCGACGGCCATGATGCGGGCGGGAAGCGTCATCTCGTCCTTGGCCAGCTTTTTCGGATAGCCGGTCTTTATCATCGTTTCGTGATGTCCGCCGGCGTATTCCGGCACCCGCTTCAGGTGCTTGGGAAAGGGAAGCTGCTCCAGCATCATGATGGTCTGCATGATGTGGCCTTTGATCTTGAAATGATCCTCTTTGGTCAACGTGCCGCGAGGGATGCAGAGATTGTAAACTTCGCCTCTGTTGTATTCGTGCTCGGGAACATCAAGCTTGAAGCCGTGCGGGTTGCCCTCTGCGTACTTGTCGGCGTCGGTGCGGTAGAAAATATGCTCCGGCTTGTCGCTCAGGAGATTTTCCTCAACGGGAAGAGTCTGCGCGGGACTTCGTTCCTTGCGCTTCAGGTCTTCATGGGATATGCCGAGGCGGTCGTCCAGAGTCCGTGTCCATTTTATCCCGGCGATCTGCTTTACTCTCTCTGCCTTTTCCGGAGCCATGAATTCGCCGCCGACGTTGGTTTCGGCGATGAACGCGAAATCGTTATCAATCCGGTTGAGACGCGCATTCAATTCATCGCGCAGCTTCTCGGCGTCCTCTCCGCCGTCAATCAATGACTCCAGGTACTCGATCACCACGTCGCGCTTGAGCACCTCGAATCGCATCCTCACCTCGTGAATGCGATCATGAATGGTTTCCAGCTTTGTTGATTTATCGACCACATACTCCGGCGTCACCACCTTGCCGCAATCATGCAGCCACGCCCCGATGTGGAGTTCGTATTTTTCATCCTCGGTCATGGTGAAATCGGCGAACGGCGGTTCCGTTGAATCAGCGGCCGCTTCGGCCAGCATTTTAGCCAGAACCGGCACCCGTTGGCAGTGTCCGCCGGTGTAGGTCGACTTGGCGTCGATTGCTCCGGCGATCAGTTCGATAAAGGAATCGAGAAGCTTTTTCTGGGCGTCCAGAAGCAACTGATTGTCCAGCGCCACCGCCGCCTGGGAGGACAAGGCCTCGATCAGCGGCTGAATTTTTTGGCTGAACGGGATGACTTCCCCGGTTTTTGCGTCCCGGGCGTTGAGAAGCTGGATAACGCCGATGACTTCTCCTTCATGGTTTTTCAGCGGAACGGTGAGGAACGATTTAGAACGGTAGTTGTTCCCCTCATCAAATTTCTTCGTGCCGGTGAAATCAAATTCATCGGTCTCATAGGCGTCATGAATATTGACCGATCTGCCGGTAAGAGCCACATGGGAGGCGACGTTTTTATGATTAGGCTCCCCCGTTTCGGGGTCGTACATATTTTGCGGCGGGAAAGGAATTCCTTTGCCCGTGGTGCCGCCCATGGCGATGCCTTTGGAGTCCGTGTGCATGATCGTGAATTTCAGCTTGTTGTCATCGGTGCGCAGGTAAAAGGTGCCGCCGTCGGCGTTGCAGATGCCCTTTGCCTCCAGCAGGATCATTTCCATGAGTCTGTCATGATTGCGCTCTGAGGACAGCGCAATGCCGATTTCAATCAATCTGGCAAAGCTGTCGGCGAGTCCATCTTCTGACGGAACGCGGTTGGCCGGTTCTTCCATTGCCTATCCGTTTATGTGCCGCAACAAACTTATGATGAGACTACATTATTTACATATGAATACAACTGGCGTTAGGTGGATTTGCCGATCAATCTTCAAGCGCTCCGGCTGAACCGGCAGACCGGGACTCGCCAATATTGAAATACACTACATCATGTATGTCCCACAATATGATGGGTAAAAAGCATTGACAGTACACTTTATATATAATAATCGATTCATTGCTTGTACAATGGGGGGACGCAAAACAATGGCCGGCCCGTCACCTTGCAAATCCGCAACCGATGAATGCTTCGGCGAGAGTCGGCGCTCATCGGTTTTCCATATCAGACGCGATGCGCCGGAGAAATCCCGCATTATAAAAACAAAGGACACGAATTCTTATCCCGGCGCCCGCTTTATCAGGGGCAGGTTCCACGCCGCCGTCTTTACCGACGAGGCGATGGTGCCGGAACACACGGATTAAAGTATATCCGAATATTCTGATCTTTAATTAATCACTGTCCACCCGTGTTTCTGCTGGCACGGGGCGGCGGCTTCGTGCATTTTATGTATTCAAGGAGAACGCCCATGCACGACATAATTCGCCGGCTTGAAGAAAAGCGTCACGAGGCTCGTCTCGGCGGCGGCGAGGAGCGCATCGCCAAGCAGCACGCCAAGGGCAAGCTTTCGGCCCGTGAGCGCATTGAATTGCTGCTTGACCCCAATTCCTTTGAAGAATGTGACATGTTCGTCGAGCATCGCTGCGCTGACTTCGGCATGAATGAGCAAACTATCCCCGGCGACGGCGTAGTCACCGGCTACGGCGCCGTTAACGGTCGGCTGGTGTTTATCTTCAGCCAGGATTTCACCGTTTTCGGCGGCTCACTGTCCGAGGCTCACGCCGAAAAAATATGCAAGATCATGGATCAGGCGATGAAAGTAGGGGCGCCGGTAATCGGCATCAACGATTCGGGAGGCGCCCGCATCCGGGAAGGCGTGGCCTCGCTGGCCGGTTACGCCGAAGTCTTCCAGCGCAACGTCAACGCTTCCGGAGTTATTCCTCAGATATCGATGATCATGGGGCCGTGCGTCGGCGGCGCCGTCTATTCGCCGGCGATAACCGACTTTGTCTTCATGATCGATGACACGTCTTATATGTTTGTCACCGGCCCCGATGTAGTCAAGACGATAACCCAGGAAGAGGTCTCGCATAAGGAACTGGGCGGCGCCGCCGTCCATACCGGCGTTTCCGGCGTCGCTGACCGCTCCTTCGCCAACGACGCCGAGGCTTTGCTGTACCTGCGCCGCTTCATTGATTTCCTGTCCGCCAATAACCGCGAAAATCCGCCGGTCAGGCCGACGCCGGACAGCCCTGATCGGGTTGAGATATCCCTGGATACCCTGATCCCCGACAATCCCAACAAGCCCTACGATATGAAGGAGCTGATCGAGAAGATAGTTGACGAGGGCGACTTCTTCGAACTCAAGCCGGACTTCGCCGGCAACATCATCATCGGCTTCGGACGCATGGAGGGATCGACCGTCGGCGTCGTCGCCAACCAGCCGACGACGCTGGCCGGTTGCCTGGACATAAATTCATCGCTTAAGGCGGCAAGGTTCGTCCGGTTCTGCGATGCTTTCAATATCCCCATTGTCACCCTGGTCGATGTCCCCGGTTTTCTTCCCGGCATTGATCAGGAGCATGGCGGCATAATCAAGCACGGCGCAAAGTTGCTGTACGCTTTCGCCGAAGCCACCGTTCCCAAGGTGACGCTGATCACCCGCAAGGCCTACGGCGGGGCTTATGACGTGATGAGTTCAAGGCATCTGCGCGGCGATGTCAATTTCGCATGGCCGGGCGCCGAGATCGCGGTGATGGGACCGAAAGGCGCGGTGGAGATCATCTTCCGCTCCGAGATCGATGATGCGGATAAACTCGCCGGGCGCGCCGAGGAATATCGCAAGACTTTCGCCAATCCCTTTGTCGCCGGCAAGCGGGGCTTCATCGACGACGTTATCATGCCTCGCGATACGCGGGTGCGCATCTGCCGGTCGCTGAAAATGCTGAAAAACAAGAAGCTGGAAAACCCGTGGAAGAAACACGGTAATATTCCGCTATAGGGCAAACGAAGGGAGTTCCCCGGTTGAAAACCCCTTCCAATCAAGGAATGACTTGAACTCGGTATCGTACTTGATGAAGTCGGCGATAACTATGTCGAGCAGGTCGTCGATATGCGGGCAAGGGTTGTTTTTCTCCCTGACTTCAAGGCAGCATCCTTTCAACGTCAGGGCCTTTTCTTGAAGGTTGCGGTGGGATTCACGATGTCCGTCCAAACGGGGGAAGCCCAACTCCTCAAGGATCGACTCCTCCCTGCCGAAGTGGCCCTCGATACTCTCGAAGAAGTGGTCACACCGCTCACAGCACAGCTCGTAATCTTTATCCTGAATTGCCCTGGAAAGGCCGTTAATTGCGTCGACAATCAGGCGGTGATCTGCATCAATCTCGGGATGCCCGGTCAGAAACAATTTAGAGAAATCAATCCTGACCATCCAGCTCCCTTTCAAAGCCCGAAGCCACGCCACGCCCCACAATGGTCATTAAAGCACTGCCGGCGGAACGTTGCATCCTACGGAACCCCGTAGGGATAAATTAGGGCACTATCCGACCAAATGATTCCATTTGGCCGGATAGTGCTCTAAATGTTAGCGAGGAATGAATCTTCGGCTTAATCTGGCGATCCACGCTTGGAGTGTTCTTGATGTTTAAAAAAATTCTCATCGCCAATCGGGGCGAAATTGCCTGCAGGGTTATGCGCACGGCGCGCAAGATGGGCATCAAGACCGTCGCCGTCTATTCCGAGGCCGACAAGGACGCCCTGCATGTCGGCGAGGCCGATGAGGCGGTGTGCATCGGCCCGCCGCCGTCGTCGGGCAGTTATCTCTCGATCAAGAACATCATCAGGGCGATCAGGCATACCGGCGCCGAAGCCGTTCATCCCGGCTATGGCTTCCTGTCGGAAAATGCCGCCTTCGCCCGTAAATTGGCTAAAGAAGGCATTGTCTTCATCGGCCCGCCGCCCGCCGCCATCGACGCCATGGGCGACAAGATCAGGTCCAAGAAGCTGGCTAAAAAAGCCGGCGTCAGCACCGTCCCCGGCTACGCGGAATCTCTCAAGGATGTCGATCAGGCCCTTTCCGTCTCCCGCGACATCGGCTATCCGATCATGATCAAGGCTTCGGCCGGCGGCGGCGGCAAGGGCATCCGCATCGCTCACGATGACGATCAGGTCAGGACCGGCTTCCACTCCGCCATGCGCGAGGCCGAGTCAAGCTTCGGCGACGGTCGGGTGTTCATCGAGAAGTTCATCGAGAACCCCCGCCATATCGAGATTCAGGTGTTGGCCGACAGCCACGGCAACGTCATCCATCTGGGCGAGCGCGAATGTTCCATCCAGCGCCGCCACCAGAAGGTAATCGAGGAAGCCCCCAGCCCCTTCCTCGACGCCAAGACCCGCAAGGCCATGGGCGATCAGGCGATAATGCTGGCGAGGGCGGTAAAATACGCCTCGGCCGGCACCGTCGAATTCATCGTTGACGCCGAACGCAATTTCTATTTCCTGGAGATGAACACCCGCCTTCAGGTGGAACATCCGGTGACCGAGCTGACTACCGGACTCGATCTGGTGGAGTTGATGATCAGGATCGCCGCCGGCGAGCATCTTCCCCTCAGGCAGGAAGACGTGAAACGCAGCGGCTGGGCCATTGAGGCGCGTATTTACGCCGAAGACCCGGCGCGGGGCTTTATGCCGTCGGCGGGACGCCTGCGGCGCTACCAACCGCCGGTCGGCGACGGGGTTCGCGTCGATACCGGCGTCTATGAGGGGGGCGACATCTCCGTCCACTACGATCCGATGATCGCCAAGCTGATCACCCACGGCCATGACCGCAACGAAGCCATTGCCCGTATGGGACTGGCGCTGGACGGCTTCCTTATTCGCGGAGTTTCCCACAATATCGCCTTCCTGGCCGCCATCCTCGCCCATCCCCGCTTCGTTCAGGGCAACCTTTCCACCGCCTTCATTGCCGAGGAATTCCCCAACGGCTTTGACCCGGCGTCGGCGCCACACGATGACCCGGCCATGCTGGTCGCCGTCGCCGCCGCCTCCATTCACCACGCCTATCAGCAACGCGCCGCCTCGATCAGCGGTCAGGTCTCCGGCCACGAACGCCGGGTGCATGGCGACTGGGTGGTTATCCTCAAGGGCGAGAACCATCAGGCTACCGTCAGTTCCGTTGACGGCGGCTTTGATATCTCGATGGATGAAGGCGCTCACAAGGTGCGAACCGACTGGAAAGTGGGCGAGCCGCTGTTTCACGCCGTCATCGACGGCAGCGAACTGTGCATGCAGGTGGAACGCAACGTCATCAAGTACCGGATGACCCATGCCGGACTTCAGGACGATGTGCTGGTGCTGAACCCCGACGCCGCCAAATTCCAGGCCATAATGCCGACGAAGGCGCCGCCTGACGCCTCCAGGCTGCTGCGCTCCCCCATGCCGGGGTTATTGATATCGCTGGCTGTCAGGCCGGGCCGGCAGGTCAAGGCCGGCGAGGAACTGGCGGTGATCGAGGCCATGAAAATGGAAAATATAGTGTGCGCCGAGCGCGACGGCGTCATCAAAGCCGTCCACGCCGAGCCGGGCGACCGTCTGACGGCGGATCAGGTCATCATCGAGTTTGAACCCTGATATTATGGACGCCAAAACCATTCTCGTGCGCATAGAGGGCCGGGTCCAGGGCGTTTGTTTCCGCTATTGGACCAAGCAGGAAGCCGACAAGCGGGGCCTTGACGGCTGGGTCCGCAACCGCGCCGACGGCAGCGTCGAGGCCCTTTTCTCCGGCCCCGGAAAGATCGTCGATGACATGCTTAAAGCCTGCCGGATCGGCCCGACCGCCGCCCGCGTCGATGCCGTAACGCCAAGCGCCGCCGCCCTGCCGATCTCCCCCGCCGGATTTCACATAGTGACATAGATGTGGGGTATTATTCGGTCGGTCGATCCTGCTGGAAAAATTCCGGCATATGGGTTATATTCATCTGGTCAGAGCGGTCAGGAGAGCGTCATGAATCATTGGCAGGTCCAGGAGGCCAAGGCCCGCTTCAGCGAATTGCTGCGCCATGCCGCCAAGGATGGTCCGCAGGCCATCACGATTCGCGGACAGACCACGGCGGTCGTGGTGTCGAAGGCCGAGTACGAGCGACTCAAGGGGCGCAAGGTCTCGCTGGTTAAATTGATGCGGACCTCGCCGCTGGCGGGAGTCGATATTGGGATCAAGCGCGACCGCTCGCCGCCCAGGAATGTCAAATTATGAGTTACCTGATTGATACCTGTGCGCTCTCGGAACTGGTCAGGCCGAAACCGGCAGCCTCGGTGGTGGACTGGTTTGAGGCGACGCCGCCGGAGGCCCTGTTCATCAGCGCGCTCACTCTGGGAGAAATCCGCAAGGGCGTTGAAGGAATATCTGACGGACGCAAGCGCGCCCGCATCGCCGCCTGGCTCGAAGTGGAATTGCCGGCCTGGTTTGAGGATCGGATGCTGCCCGTCGATGCGCCTGTGGCCGACGAGTGGGGGCGCCTTCTGGCCCGTCTCAAGCGGCCTATTCCCGCCGTGGACAGTTTGATCGCCGCCACGGCGCTCAAAAATCGGTTGACCATCGTCACCCGCAATGTCGCGGACTTCTCCCCGACCGGCGTAGACATCCTAAATCCTTGGGCAGCCTGACCGCCTCCGCAGTCCCGGATACTTACGGAAACAAAAAACGGTGCGGTCGTTAAAAGGGGATATGGAGATACAAGGGAGATGAAAGAAATGAATAAGCGGGACGATAACTTAGAGTATCCGTTATAAGCAAGGCCTTATTTCGGTCCAAGCGCGATTATTCCTGACGAGCGCATTGGCGAGAATGATAAGCTTTCGCATGATGGATACTCTAACTGACCAATCAGGGCCATGTTAAATTTTTAAGGCAATAGCTGCTCCTCAAATTAGCACGAGCTAATAAGTTGATAATAACGAGTAATATGAGGGAGGTTTAATATCCTTTAAGCCATAGCGGAAATAATATTTTCTGGCCGCACGCCATGCTCGCACGAAGCTGGGCAGTTTTGTCTCGTTCTTGACCGTTGTCTCTTTGTACCAGCTACCTGAGAAAACTTCTGCCTTAGATGGGCGAGTATAGGAATGTCCGAGTCCCCCTAAAGCCTTTTCTCGCTCTCGCAAAGCACGTTGCAAAATATTCATTAGCCAGCCATCAAGCTCTCTAAGTTGTTCAAGTGAAGAGACGAGTGGATAAAAAGACATTAATCCCCGCATTTTTGGTAACCGTTTATCCCTTTCAAGAAAGTTTTCAATTTGTGATTCGTGTAATTCACCATAAATGTAACGCCTAAGTTCATTCAGGCATGTCACCAAATCCCAATCATGAAACGGAGCGCCGATTCGTTGCGAAGAAAATAATTCCTTACTTCGTGGACTGAGCAGTAGGTGTATATAGATTGCTTTACTAAGTCGTCGTTTTATTTTTTTAATAGATCGTGTTGAGAGAAGCGTTTCATCATGTTGGAACTTGTGTCCGAGATAATCAAAATCCTTAATAGCTTCGATCTTGTCACCTTCACCCATATTTATAAAGAATGAGCGGACAGGAATGCCAGTCGCACCATCAAGGCGTTTTATGCCATGCGATTTTTCGTGATTGATTGTGATTCCTGATCGCTTGCAATGCTCATTAAAAATATCGGTGATGTGCAATGCGTCGTCGTATGAGTACACCATCGCGAGAACGTCATCTGCAAAACGAACAAATTGACCGTTGGATGTTTCAAGGGCTTTATCTAATTCGTGAGCGGCAACATTTGATAAAATAAGAGACAAGGAGCAACCCTGCGGCACACCTCGGTCTCGCTTCGAAAATTGACCAGCCGTATAATTTTCTTTTGAGGCGTACTCATGAGTTAAAAATTTGGACACGACATATCGTTCAGCTTTGGTTAGCAGAAATATATCTTTATTTGAAATCATCGCTTTAATGTAGTGGTGGTCAATGCTATCGAAGTATTTAGAAAAATCGTATTGGACTACATAAACTTTATGACACGCGATTGCTGAGCGTATTTGGATTATCGCATCAAAAATGTTTCTATCTGGTCGATATGAAAAGCAATTTGCCGAGAGAAGGTTGAGATTTCTATTGGTAATTCTATTGTGGAAAAGTGTCGCAACTGCCGCATCGGGAATTGTGAAAATCATAATATCCCGTGATCCACCAGAATCTTTAGGGATCGCATATTTTACTGCGGGTTTGGGGATATATTCTCCTGCAATAATTTTCTTCCAAATTATTCGTGCCAAATATTTTGAGTGAGAAAGGCAATAGCGTGGCTCAAAATGCTTTGATATTGACCAATGTCCTGGGGTGGGTTTGATCTTTGAAATGGCCTTTTCGCCCGTTCTCTTCTCAAAGCGTTCACGATATCGCTTTATATGTGCGGCGTCAGAATAACTGCGCCTAAGTAGTTTAATTGCCTGCCGACGTATGGCATCTTCAAGCAGTTCTTCCAAGATACCCCCCCTTAGAAAAAACCCTCCCCTTTCGGGGAGGGTCGTCTTGCGCCTCTCGAGTCAGGGACTGCGAAAAGCAGTCGAACGTTTGCGAGGCGACGAACATTACAATGTCCGCCTGCAATGTAAGGTTCGAAGCGCCGACTAGCGCACACGCGCATGTGTAGAGCTTAACAGAGGACGGGGAAGCATAACAAGAAAGATTTGCGCGTGAATTGAGATATTGAATTATAAATTTGCAACTCACCAGTCCCGGTGACACCCAGTTCCAGGGACACGATACTTAATTCAGTATCAAGTCTTGAGTCGTAAGTCGTGAATTTTTAGAGGTAGGGGTTATCAAGATTTAGATTGCAAGGCTGGTCTCTGCGCCTCTCCCGCACCAACGTCGTCTGAGCTGGTCCTGAAAAATCGGACAGGGTGTTAAGGTGTATTCCACCGGATAA